>DASQDS010000463.1:0-5763 GCA_035634075.1 Pilimelia sp.
CGCTCGGCGCCGTCGGTGCCGCCGGCCGACCCGACCGCCTCGCCCGCCGCGGCGACGCCCGGCTCGGCGCGCCACGGCCGCCGCGGCCGGACCCGCATGGCCGGCGGCCCCCGGTGCCGGGTGCGCACCCGCTCCCAGACCGCCGCGGCGCCGGCGAGGTCGTCCCGCACCGGCACCGAGGCGCATCCACCGAGCCAGCGGTAGCCGTTGAGGTGCAGGTAGCGCGCGAGGCCGGTCCAGATCAGGTTGATCACGGCGCCGGACCGGTGGTCGGGGTGGACACAGGAGCGGCCCACCTCGACGAGGTGGTCCCGCAGCGGGTCCAGCGCCGCCAGCTCGAACTCGCCGTCGGCGTACCGCCGGCCGGCCCGCGCCGCCCGCTTCGGGGGCAGGACGCGGTACGTGCCGACCACCTCGCCTGTCGCGTCCGCGCGCACGATGAGGTGGTCGCAATACTCGTCGAACTCGTCGGCGTCCAGGCCGCCTGTCGCGGTGCGCGGGGCGGCGCCGAGTTCGTCGACGAACACCCGGTGCCGCAGCCGCTGGGCGGCGGTGATCTGATCGGCGTCGTCGGCGAGGAGCAGCGTGTAGCCGGTCGTCCCGGCGGGTGCGGCGGTCAGCAGGAGGGCCATGCCCACTGTGTAGGACCGCGACCTGCCCTCGGCGTGTCGCGGGCGGAGAGGTCGGATGTCGGTCGCGTGAACGGCGGTACCGTGGCGCCGGCACCAGCAAACGCGCGGTCCGAGGAGGCACCAGGTGATCATCCCGGCGCGGTTCAACGGGCCCACCGGGTCCGGCAACGGCGGCTACACCGCCGGCCTGGTCGCCCAGTTGCTCGGCGACGCCTGCGTCGAGGTGACGCTCCGGCTGCCGCCGCCGCTGGACACGCCGCTCACCGTCGCGCGCGAGGCCGGGGCGGTGCGGCTGTACGACGGCGCGGGCGCGCTCGTCGCGGAGGCCGCCACGGTGCCGGCCGGCGACTCCGCCGCCCTGGTCGCCGGGGCGGTGCCCCCGGTCGACGGCACGGCCGCGGCGGCGGCGGCGCGGGCGTACGCCGGCTTCACCGACCACCCCTTCCCCGCCTGCTACGTGTGCGGTCCGCAGCGCCCGCGCGGTGACGGCCTGCGGATCTTCCCCGGCCGCCTGCCGGACGGCCGCACCGCCGCACCGTTCACCGCGCCGGCGGAGGTGTCCGCGCCGACCGTGTGGGCGGCGCTGGACTGCCCGGGCGGCTGGGCCATCATCGCGCCGGACCGCCCGTACGTGCTGGGCCGGCTGGCCGCGGACGTGCGGGCCCTGCCCCGGCCGGGGGACGCCTGCGTGGTGGTGGGGGCGCTGCTGTCGACGCAGGGCCGCAAGGCCGTGGTGGCGACGAGCCTGTACGGGCCGGGCGGTGCCCTGCTGGGCGCGGCCCGGGCCACCTGGATCTCGATACCCGCCGCCTGACCCGGGCCGGCGACTCGGGTGCACCCACCAATGTGTACGACTGCGGTGCGTGGGTGCTCCGCCCCCTGGGTGAGGCGGCGGCGTGGACGTACTCGCGCAGGAGGGCCTGCGGCTCCGGCTCGACCTCCTGGACTACCTGCTCCACGCCCTGTATTTCGTCACCGTGCTCGGCGTCGGCTTCGCCGCCCGGCGGGCGATCCGGACCAGCGTGGACGAGGAGGCGGAGCGGCGGTCGGCCGCCGCGCGGCTGTTCGACGGCCGGCCCGCCGGCGCCCGAGGAGCGCCTGGCGTAGCGACGGCTCAGCCTGCCGGCTCAGCCTGCCGGTCGGGCGGCAGCGGGTCGATCACCTGGTTGCGGGCGTGCTGGAAGATGACCGAGCTGCGGAAGCCGACGATCTCCCGCCGCTTGCTGAACTTGTCCATCAGGAAGGCGTGCAGGCTGTCCACGCTCGGCACCGCGACGTGCACGAGGAAGTCGTCGCCGCCGGCGACCACGAAGACGGACAGCACCTCGGGCAGCCCCGTGACGTACGCCTTGAAGCCCTGGATCACCTCCCGGCTCAGCGGCCGGATCTGGACCGACAGCAGCGCCTGCACGTGCCGGTTGAGCGCGGCAAGGTTGATCTCCGCGTGGTAGCCGGTGATGACGCCGCGCGCCCGCAGGGTCCGGACCCGCTCCAGGCAGGTGGACGGCGCGATGCCCAGGCTCCGGGCGAGATCCCGGTTGGTCTGCCGGGCGTCCCGTTGGAGCAGCCCCAGGATCGCCGAATCAAGTTCGTCCACGTACGCCAGTTTGGCACTTCCGCCGAACGGCGTTCGGCGACGACCCCGGGAAACGGCCGAGGCGGCTAGCTTTCCCCCGTCATACCGCCCATCTGACGGGGAGTCGCCATGCCCACTCCGGTCCCGCCCGACCTCGACGGCGCCGAGCCGTACGAGGACATCCGCATCCGCATCGGCCCGCGCTCCGGCCTGCCCGTCATCGTCGCGGTGCACTCGACCGTGCGGGGCCGCGCCATCGGCGGTTGCCGGATCGCCCACTACCCGCGGTGGCAGGACGGCCTCACCGACGCGCTGCGGCTCTCCGCGGCGATGACGGCCAAGTGCGCCGTGGCCGGCCTGCCGCACGGGGGCGGCAAGGTTGTCGTCGCGGTGGCCGAAGACACAGCGCTGACCGGCGCCCGGCGCCGCGCCGTGCTGCACGATGTGGGGGATGCCATTGCCGCACTGGACGGCGCCTACGCCACCGGCCCTGACGTCGGGACGGGCCCCGACGACATGACGACGATCGCCGAGCGCACGCCGTACGTCTTCTGCCGCCCACCGGAGCGCGGGGGCAGCGGCGACTCGTCCGGGCACACCGCCGCCGGCGTGCTGGCCGCCCTCCGCGCCGTCTGCGCCGAGCGGTTCGCCGCGCCGTTGGCGGCCCACCGGTTCGCCGTGGTGGGCCTGGGGCGCGTGGGCGGGCAGCTGGCCCGCCTGCTCGCCGCCGCCGGCGCGGAGCTGGTGGTCAGCGACATCGACCCGGCCGGGCGGCGGCTCGCCGGTGAGCTCGGCGCCGCCTGGGTCGACCCCGCCGACGCGCTGCGCGCCCCCGTCGACGTTCTGGTGCCGGCCGCGCTCGGTGGCGTCCTGACCCCGGTCACCGTCCCGCTGCTGCGCTGCGCGGCGGTGGCCGGCCCGGCGAACAACCAGCTCGACGCCCCGGCGACCGCCGACCTGCTGCACCGGCGCGGCATCCTGTGGGCCCCGGACTTCGTGGTCAGCGCCGGCGGCGTGATCCACGCGACGGCCGTCGAGCTCGGCGGCCGGACCGGGGAGGAGGCCGCCCGCCTGGTGACCGGCATCGAAGACACGCTGGCCGGGGTGCTGACCGCCGCCCGTACGGCGGGCACCAGCCCGATGGCCGCGGCGCTGGCGCTCGCCCGCCGGCGCACGGCGCCCCGGCCGGCGGAGGTGTCCCATTCCTGACCGGCATCCCCTCCTCAGCGTGCTGCTGGCGGCCGCCGGAGGCCGGTTCCCGCCGGTGGACGGCGGCTACACGGTGCTGCCCCCGCTGGCGGACGGGTTCGAGTGCTCGGCGGCGTTCACCGGGCACGCGGTCATCGCGACCGCGTGCCCGGCGGGGTCCGTCGCGGCCGCCCGGCCGGACGGCTTCGGCGGCTCGCTGGCCCCTGATTTCCTGCGCTGGCTGGCCGGGCCGCGCGGCTGGCTGGACGCGATCGATGTCACCCTCTTCGCCGTCGGCCGGGGCGGCGGCGACCTGCCCGAGCGCACCGACGAGATCGACCACCCGCGGCTGCGGCACGCCCGCGCCGTCCGCCGCGACGTGCGGGTCCACGGCGACGAGCGCGGGTTCGTCACGCTGGCCACGGGCGTGGCCGGGCGGCGCGAGCTGAGCATCGCGGCACACCGGGAAGGCGCTGGCCACGGGCGGTCCCTGCTCGCGGACGCGCTCGGTCTCGTCCCGGCCGGCGAGCCGGTGTTCGCGGCCGTCGCGCCGGGCAACGCCCGGTCGCTGCGCGCCTTCCTGGCCGTCGGCTTCGTGCCGATCGGCAGCGAGGTGCTCATCCGGCCGGACCGGGCCCGCCCGCCGGCGGCGCCGGCCGGGCGCGGAACCACCGCCCACGAGCAGGAGGACTGATGGCCCAGGCCACCGTCAACGGCATCACCATCGGGTACGACGACGCGGGCGCCGGCGAGCCGCTGCTCCTGGTGCACGGGCACCCGTTCGACAGGTCGATGTGGGGGCCGCAGGTGGCCGCGTTCGCCGGCGACCGCTGGCGCGTCGTCGCGCCCGACCTGCGCGGCTACGGCGAGACCACCGTGGTGCCGGGCACGACGCCGCTGTCGACGTTCACCGGCGACCTGGCCGCGCTCCTGGACCACCTGGGCATCGCCCGCGTGGTGCTGGGTGGCCTGTCGATGGGCGGCCAGATCGTGATGGAGTTCTACCGGCTGCACCCCGACCGCGTGCGGGCGCTCGTGCTGGCCGACACGTTCCCGGCCGCCGAGACCGAGGCCGGCCGCGCGGGCCGGTACGCGCTCGCCGACCGGCTGCTCGCGGAGGGCATGCGGGGCTACGCCGACGAGGTGCTGCCCCTGATGGTCGCTCCGGCCAACATCGCGGCACTGCCGGCCGTCGCCGCGCACGTGCGCCGGATGATGTACGCGGCGCCGGCCGCGGGCGCCGCCGCCGCGCTGCGCGGCCGGGCCGAGCGGCCCGACTACCGGGGGGTGCTCGCCGCGGCGTCGGTGCCGGCAATGGTCGTGGTCGGCCGGGAGGACGAGTTCACGCCCGTCGCCGATGCCGAGGACATGCACCGGCTGATCGCCGGTTCGGTGCTCGCCGTGGTCGAGGGCGCCGCGCACATGCCTAACCTGGAGCGGCCGGCCGAGTTCAACGGCCTGCTGCGGTCGTTTCTCGACCGGCTGCGGTGAACCCGCCCCGCCCCCCACGGAAGGTGATCTTCTGAGAGGGTGTTCGCGGTGGCGCGGACACCCGCCGGCCACGGGGAGGAGCGCGCCATGGCGGAGGGACGGATCGAGGTCTCCGGCCTGACGAAGGTGTACCGCAAGGTCCGGGCGGTGGACGGGCTGTCGTTCACGGTGGAGCCCGGGCGGGTCACCGGTTTCCTCGGGCCCAACGGCGCCGGCAAGACCACCACGCTGCGGATGATGCTGGGCCTGGTCACCCCCACCGCCGGCACCTCGACGATCGGCGGCCGGCGGTATTCCGACCTGCCGGATCCGCTCCGCCACGTGGGCGCGGTGCTCGAGGCGTCCAGCGCCCACAAGGGCCGCACCGGGATCAACCACCTGCGGGTGATCTGCGCGGCCGCCGGGCTGCCGCGCCGGCGCGCCGACGAGGCGCTGGCGCTGGTCGGCCTGACCCCGGCGGCCAAGCGCAAGTTCAAGGGCTACTCGCTCGGCATGCGCCAGCGCCTCGGCATCGCGGCCGCGCTGCTCGGCGACCCGCGGGTGCTGGTGCTTGACGAGCCGGCCAACGGGCTCGACCCGGAGGGCATCCGGTGGATGCGCGGGCTGCTGCGGGGGCTGGCCGCCGAGGGCCGCACGGTGCTGGTCTCCAGCCACCTGCTGACCGAGATGCAGGTGCTCGCGGACGACGTGGTGATCATCGCGGGCGGCCGGCTGGTCGGGCAGGGCCCGGTGGCGACGGTGGTGGACGGGATGGCGCTGCCGCCGCGGATCCGGGTGCGCACCCCGCAGCCGGACGTGCTGGCCAAGGCGTTGACCGCCGCCCCGGCGGGGGAGCCGGCGGCCCCGCCGGGCCCGTCGGGCGGCCCGCCGCGCGTC
>DASQDS010000464.1:0-22207 GCA_035634075.1 Pilimelia sp.
GGCGCCGCAACCGCGGGGCCTCCCCGGGCGCGCCGCCCGGGTCACCGCCGGCCGCGTCGGGCTGTCCGGCCTGGACCGGGACGACGAGGCCGGCCGCGGCCAGCCGGCGCAGGTCCGCGATGGTCGCGAAGGCCTCGCGGCCGAGCAGGCGGGCCAGGTCCGCGGCGGTGCGGGTGCCATCAGCGTGTACGACGAGCGACCACTGTGGGCCCGTCAGCAGCACCGGATCCGTGGGCGCCAGCCGGGCCGGCCGGATGGGCGCCCGGTCGACCTCGGGCGAGGGGTGGATCTCCGCCAGCTGCCGCCGGCGGCGGGTCACCTCGCGCAGCAGCGCGGTGGCGTCGACCTTGCCCACGACGCCCAGCCAGGGCACGTGCCCCGGAACGAACCGCACGGCCGCCCGGTCCGGCGCCAGCGCGAAGAAGGCGGCGTCGTACGTGGCGTTGAGCACGGACAGCTCCAGCTCGCCCTGCGTGAGGTGCCCGTGCTCGACGAGCCACCGTCCGGCGCCGCCCGGCCGCCCGCCCGGCGGCGCGGCGCCGTTTCCGTTGAGCGGGGCGCCGGTCGCGTTCTCGGCGGGCGGGCGGTGCCGCAGCGCACCGTTGATGCGGGCGGCGGCCACCGCCGCCCGCCAGGTGCGGTCGGTGAGCCGGCCGGAGGCGGTCAGCAGGTGCCCGAGCCCGGGCGCGGCGGGGGACTCGGCGTAACAGACGCTGCCCGCGGCGAGGAACAGCACGCCGCCGGGGTCGCCGTCGATGTACAGGGCGCCGGTCTCACCGGCGGCGGCGAGGTGGGCGAGGCTGCGGCGGGGCGACACGGCCTTGGCGGGACGGCCGGGATTCACCATGTACTCCTCGTGGGGGAGGTGGCGCGTGGACCTCCGTTTCGGCGACGTTACCGTCCGCCCCGGGAACGTGGCATGCCATCGTCCTCGGCGATCGGACACCAAGTTCGGTCCAATCGGTGGTTGCGTCGATTGGCGCCCCGCGGCGCCAGGGCGACGGCGGTTGGCACCGGGGCGTAACCTGAGCGACACATCCGCGCTGATCTGTGGAGGTGCCCCGGTGGGCAATCTGTGGGAGCAAGTGGTGGTCGACGCCGAGGATCCGGCGCGGCTGGCGCGCTGGTGGGCCGAGGCACTGGGCTACCAGATCACCTTGGAGCGCCCGGACGAGGTGGAGATCCGGCGCACGCCCGATCAACTTCCCGGCCTCGTCTTCGTCCCCGTCCCGGAGGCCAAGAAGGGGAAGAACCGCCTGCACATCGACCTGCGGCCGGACGACCAGACGGCGGAGGTGGAGCGCCTCGTCGACATGGGCGCCCGGCACGTCGACGTGGGCCAGGGCCAGGAGGTCGGCTGGGTCGTCCTCGCCGATCCGGAGGGCAACGAGTTCTGCGTGCTGCGCGCCCGCTCCTGAAGGCGGCAAACTCGTCGGGCGTCGCCGATAGGCTCGGTGGGTGATCTGGCAGGCGTGGGCGGAGCGGGACGCGGGCGACGGCGCACCGGCGGGTGACCGCGCCGGCGGCTGCTCCGATGAGGAGCGTTGGGCCCCCGAGCCGCCGAAGGACACCGGCCACCGGCGCAGCCCGTTCGAGCGGGACAGGGCGCGGGTGCTGCACTCCGCCGCGTTCCGCCGGCTGGCGACGAAGACGCAGGTGCACACCGCGGGCAACGACGGTGCGCATCCCGGCCCCGGCGGCGCGGGCGACTTCCTGCGCACCCGGCTGACCCACTCGCTGGAGGTCGCCCAGATCGCGCGCGAGCTGGGGGAGCGGCTCGGCTGCGACCCCGACGTGGTGGACGTGGCGGGGCTGGCGCACGACCTCGGGCACCCGCCGTTCGGCCACAACGGCGAGGCGGCGCTCGACGCGGTGGCGCAGGGCTGCGGCGGTTTCGAGGGCAATGCGCAGACGCTGCGCGTACTCACGCGGCTGGAGGCCAAGGTGCCGCTGCCCGGCGGCGGCTCCGCGGGCCTCAACCTGACGCGGGCCTCGCTGGACGCGACCTGCAAGTACCCGTGGCCGCGCCGCCCTGGGGAGCGCAAGTTCGGCGTGTACGCCGACGACGCGGAGGTCTTCGGCTGGCTGCGCGCCGCAACCCCGGCGGGCGAGCCGGCGCGGCGGTGCCTGGAGGCCCAGGTGATGGACTGGGCGGACGACGTCGCCTACTCGGTGCACGACGTCGAGGACGGCCTGTACGGCGGCTACATCGCGATCCGGCCACTGCTGGAGGACGCCGACGAGCGCGCCGCGCTGTGCGCGGACGTGGCGGCGGTGTATTCCACCGAGTCGTCGGCGGCGCTGGGTGAGGCGCTGCTCGCGCTGCTGGCCGAGCCGGTGTTCGCGCCGCTGGCCGCCTACGACGGCGGGCACGCCGCGCAGGTGGCCCTCAAGCGGCTGACCAGCCTGCTCACCGGCCGGTTCGTGGCCGCCGCCGTCGAGGCGACCGGCGCCCGCTTCGGGGGCGGGCCGCTGCGCAGGTACGCGGCCGACCTGGTCGTGCCGGCGGAGATCCGCGCGCAGTGCGCGCTGCTCAAGGGCATGGCGCTGCGGTACGTGCTGCGGCGCGCCGGGGCCCGGCCGGTCTACGACCGCCAGCGCCAGGTCGTGACGGAGCTGGTGGACGCCTTGGCCGGGCGCGCCCCAGCGGGGCTGGATCCGGTGTTCGCGCCGGTCTGGCGTGCGGCCGGCGACGACGGCGCCCGGCTGCGCGTCGTCGTCGACCAGGTGGCGTCCCTCACCGACCCGGCCGCCGTGGCGTGGCACCGCCACCTGGTGGCCGGCGCCCGCGAGCTCGGCCCCGGCTCCTGACTGCCGGCCCGGCTCACCGCGCCGGCAGCGAGCGGCCGGCCAGCGCCCCCTCCACCTGGGTCGCCGTGTCGGCGAGGCGGCGGCGGACGTACGCCACATGTGCCGTCACCGCGCCGGCCGCCACGGTGAGGCCGGCCGCGGCACCGGCCCACGACGGCGCGAACCCCGCCACCGCGAACCCGGCGCCGAACCCCACGAGCGCCCCGTTCAGCAGGCCCACCGTGCCGGCGAGCCCGACCGCGTCGCGGAGCCAGCGCCGGCGCAGCGGCGCAGCGCCGAACGGACCGTCATCGTCCAACGTGGGCATCAGCACGAACGGGGCCAGGTCCGGGGCGCGGCGCACCAGGTACGTCCGGATCGCCGTCTCGGCCACCGCCGCACGGCGGTAACGCACGGTGAACTCCACCTGGCGGGCGAAGGCGCCGACGCCGAGCAGCAGCACGACCCCGCCGACGGCGGCCACGGCCCACCCCGGGACCCGCCCGGTGCCGGTCACTCCGGCGGCCACGGCCGCGCTCGCGGAGGCGATGATCAGAAAGAAGTTGAACCGGGCGTGGGACTGCTCGGAGACCGCCCGCCGACCGTCGTTGAGCTGGGCGTACTCGGCCAGCGCGATCGTCAGCGCGGCGTCCGGCTCGCTCACGCGTCCCTCCCGGTGATGTCGGCGGCGAGCGCTAGCGTAGGGCGCCCCGGTCGCACGGCGGCCGCGGGGCAGGGGGAGGATGTACGCGCGAGGAGGTGCGCTGTCGGTGGCTGGTCGGATCAGGGACGAGGACATCGCGCTGGTCCGCGAGCGCACCTCGATCGACGAGGTCATCTCCGAGCAGGTCACGCTCAAGTCGGCCGGCGGGGGCAACCTCAAGGGGCTGTGCCCGTTCCACGACGAGAAGACCCCGTCGTTCACGGTGGCCCCGGGCCGCAATGTCTACTTCTGCCACGGCTGCGGCGCCGGCGGGGACGCGATCAAGTTCGTGATGGACGTCGACCACCTCTCGTTCGTGGAGGCGGTCGAGCGGCTGGCCGGGCGGGCCGGCATCCAGCTGCGCTACATCGAGGCGGGCCCCGCGCCGGTGCGCCCGCAGCAGGGTCAGCGGCAGCGGCTGGTCGCCGCGCACGCCGCGGCCGCCGAGTTCTACGCGGAGCAGTTGGGCGGCGCGGGGGCGCGGCCGGCCCGCGAGTTCCTCGCCCAGCGCGGCTTCGACCGGGCGGCGGCGCAGGCGTACGGGTGCGGCTTCGCGCCCGACGGCTGGGACCCGCTGACCCGGCACCTGCGGTCGCGGGGGTTCACCGGCCAGGAGCTCGTCTCGGCGGGCCTGTCCCGGGAGGCGCGGTCGGGCTCGCTGATCGACCGGTTCCGCCGCCGGCTGCTGTGGCCCATCCGGGAGATCTCCGGCGACGTCATCGGCTTCGGCGCGCGCAAGCTCTTCGACGACGACGACGGTCCCAAGTACCTGAACACCCCCGAGACGCCGATCTACAAGAAGTCGCACGTGCTCTACGGCATCGACCACGCGAAGCGGGAGATCGCCAAGCGCGGGCAGGCGGTGATCGTGGAGGGCTACACGGACGTGATGGCCTGCCACCTCGCCGGGGTGCCGACGGCGGTGGCGACGTGCGGGACGGCGTTCGGGGCGGACCACATCGGCGTCCTGCGGCGCCTCCTGATGGACACGGACGCGTTCGTCGGGGAGATCATCTTCACGTTCGACGGTGACGCCGCCGGGCAGAAGGCGGCCCTGCGCGCGTTCGAGGACGATCAGCGCTTCGTCGGGCGCACCTTCATCGCGGTCAGCCCCGACAACATGGACCCGTGCGACCTGCGGCTGGCAAAGGGGGACCTGGCCGTGCGCGACCTGGTGGCCCGGCGGGAGCCGCTGGTGGATTTCGCCCTGCGGCACGTGCTGTCCCGGTACGACCTGGACAGCGTGGACGGCCGGGTGGAGGCGATGCGCCGCGCGGCGCCCCTGGTGGCCAAGCTGAAGGACCGCGAGAAGCGCCCGGAGTACACCCGCAAGCTCGCCGGTGACCTGGGGATGGACGTGGAGCCGGTGCAGCGCGCGGTGGCGGCCGCCGCAGGGCGTTCCGGGGACGTGCCGGCGCAGCCGGCGCGGGCGGCCGCGCCGCCGGCGGACGGGCCGCAGGCGCTGGTGGAGCGGGAGGCGCTCAAGCTCGCGCTGCAGTATCCGGTGCTGGCCGGCCCGATGTTCGACGCGCTCGGCGAGGAGAATTACCGGCACCCCGTCCACCTGGCCGTGCGGCGGGCGATCGGCGCGGCCGGCGGCGCGGCGTCGGCCGGCGCCGGGGCGGTGTGGATCGAGCGGGTGCGGGACGCGGGCGGTGACCTGGGCGCCCGGGCGCTGGTCGGGGAGCTCGCGGTGGAGCGGCTGCGGCTGGACGCGGAGCCGGATCCGCGGTATGTGTCGATCACCCTGGCGCGCCTGCAGTTCGGCGTCGTCACGGATCGGATCAGGGAGCTCAAGTCGAAGATCCAGCGGGTGAATCCGGTGACCAACGCGGACGAACACCTGCGCCTGTTCGGCGAGCTGCTGTCGCTGGAGCAGTTCGCCCGGGCGCTGCGGGAACAGGCCGTCGGGGGGTTGTGAGCATGCTGGGACTCTTCCGCCGCAAGCGCCGCCTGCCGGCCGACCGGCGCCCGCCGCTGGCCGGCGACGAGCGGGTGCTCGCCTGGTCCGCCGTGGCGGACGACGGCACCGTGGTCGTCACGAACCGGGGGCTGTGGCTGCCCGGCGAGCCGGCGCGGCTGGGCTGGCACGAGATCCACAAGGCGGTGTGGTCGGGTCGGGAGCTGTCGGTCACCCCCGCGTCGGTGCTGGCCGAGCGGGACGGGTACGCGGTCGTCGCGGACCGGCCGGTGCTGGCGTACCCGTTGCCCGACCCGGGTGACGTGCCGGACCAGGTGCGGGCCCGGGTCACCCGGTCGGTGGGCTTCACGCAGCGCCACGCCGTTCCCGGCGGCGCCGTCCGCGTGGTGGGGCGGCGGGTCAGCGGCGTG
Source organism: Pilimelia sp. (assembly GCA_035634075.1). Lineage (GTDB taxonomy): Bacteria > Actinomycetota > Actinomycetes > Mycobacteriales > Micromonosporaceae > DASQDS01. The sequence goes on from DASQDS010000464.1 coordinate 5,825, forward strand.
GACGGCCTCACCTGGACGTTGCGGTACGACCCGGGCACCGACTGGGAGTCCGACGCAGCTCAGGGGGCGGCCCTGGCTCTCGTCGTCGCCGCCCGCGCGACCGCCGACCCATCGCTCTGACCGTCCGGGCGGCCGTCCCCCGGGCGGGCGGCCGCCGGCGGCGCGGCGGAAAAGCGGTGGCGGCGATGTCGGACCCTCGGGTTAGTGTCGCCCGGTGGCCGCCGAGGGATCGCTTATTTTCGCCCGAGGGCTGGTGAAGCGCTTCGCCGGCTTCACCGCCGTCGACGGCATCGACGTCGATGTGCCGCGCGGTGAGGCCTTCGGCTTCCTCGGGCCCAACGGCGCCGGCAAGAGCTCCACCATGCGGATGATCGGCTGCGTGTCGCCGCCGAGCGGGGGCACGCTGCGCATCCTCGGTATGGATCCGCACCGCGACGGCCCGGCGATCCGCGCCCGGCTGGGCGTCTGCCCGCAGGACGACACCCTCGACCCGGAGCTCACCGTCGCGGAAAACCTGACGACGTACGCCCGCTTCTTCGGCATCCCCCGCCGGGTCGCCCGGGAGCGGGCGGCGGAGCTGCTCGAGTTCGTGCAGTTGACCGAGCGCGCCAAGAGCAAGGTCGACCCGCTGTCCGGCGGCATGAAGCGGCGGTTGACGATCGCCCGGGCGCTGGTCAACGAGCCGGAGCTGCTGCTGCTCGACGAGCCGACCACCGGCCTGGACCCGCAGGCCCGGCACCTGGTGTGGGAGCGTCTGTTCCGGCTCAAGCAGCAGGGCGTGACCCTGGTGCTGACCACCCACTACATGGACGAGGCGGAGCAGCTCTGCGACAGGCTGGTGGTGATGGACGGCGGGCGCATCGTGGCCGAGGGCTCGCCCCGGGCGCTCATCGACCAGCACTCCACCCGGGAGGTGGTGGAGTTGCGCTTCCCCGCGGAGTCGCAGCAGGAGTACGCGGACAAGCTGGCGGGCCTCGCGCAGCGGGTGGAGGTGCTGCCGGACCGGGTGCTCCTCTACGTCGACGACGGTGACGCGGCGGTCGCGGCCGTCCACGAGCAGGCGCTGTCGCCGCTGGCCGTGCTGGTGCGCCGCAGCTCGCTGGAGGACGTGTTCCTGCGCCTCACCGGCCGCACGCTGGTGGATTGAGATGGGTCACCCGATCGCGCTGGTCCTGGAGTATTACCTGGTCAGCTACCGCCGGACGTGGCGCGCGTCGGCGTTCAGCTCGTTCGTCCTGCCGCTGCTGACGGTGCTCGGGTTCGGCCTCGGGGTGGGCGAGTTCGTGGACCGGCGGGTGGACGGCGTGCCGTACCTGGACTTCCTCATGCCGGGTCTGGTGGCCTCGACCGCGCTCCAGGTGGCGGTGGGCGACGCGTCGTGGCCGGTGATGGGCAACTTCCAGTGGTTCAAGATGTATTACGCCCAGGTGGCCAGCCCGCTCCGCGTCGGTGACATCGTCGGCGGCCACCAGGTGTTCATCCAGTTCCGGGTGCTGCTCAGCAGCGCGGCGTTCCTGTTGGTCGCGGCGCTCTTCGGCACCCTGCGCTCGCCGTGGGCGGTGGCGATGCTCGCGATCGTGGTGCTGATCGGGCTGGCGGCCGGCGCGCCGACCATGGCGTTCGCCGCGGCGGTGGAGCAGGACAGCTTCCTCATCCTGTTGCTGCGCTTCGTCATCATCCCGATGAGCCTGTTCTCCGGGGTGTTCTTCCCGGTCGAGTCCCTGGCGGTCGGGCTGCGGGCGGTGGCGTACGTGCTGCCGCTGTGGCACGGGGTGGAGCTGTGCCGGCTGGCGGCCCTCGGCAGCCCCACGGCCTGGCCCGTGGTCGCCCACGTCGGCTACCTGGGGCTGTGGGCGGTGGCCGGTCTGGGCCTGTCGATGCTGGCGTTCCGGCGCCGGCTGGTGCGGTAGGGGGACGCCCGTGCTCGCTCTCGCGCTGGCCGGCACCGCGCGCCGCTCCGTCTCGGTGGCGGAGCGCAACTATGCGGCGCTGAATACGGTGAACTGGCTGGTCCTGCTCTCCGGGCTGGGCGAGCCGCTGCTGTTCCTGTTCTCCATCGGGGTGGGCGTGGGGCAGCTGGTGGTCGACATCCCGCTGCCGGATGGCCGGGTGGTGCCGTACGCGGAGTTCGTGGCGCCCGCGATGCTGGCCGCCTCCGCGATGGGCGGGGCGTTGGCGGACACGACCTTCGGCTTCTTCATCAAGATCAAGTACATGAAGCTGTACGACGCCGTGCTGGCGACGCCGGTCCGCCCGGTGGAGATCGCCCTCGGGGAGCTCGGCTGGGCGATGACCCGCGGGTCGGCGTACTCGGCGGCCTTCCTTGTGATCATGGTGGCGATGGGGCTCACCGGGCCGAAGCAGGCGGTGGCCGCGTTCCCCGCGGCCGTGTTGATCGGCCTGGCCTTCGGGGCCCTGGGCATGGCGTGTTCGACGTTCCTGCGCAGCTGGTTGGATTTCGACCTGCTGGCGTCGGCGCAGTTCGCCCTCTTCCTGTTCTCCGGGACGTTCGTGCCCGCCGAGTCGTACCCGTCCGCCCTGCGCTGGCTGGTCGAGCTGAGCCCGCTCTACCAGTCGGTGAGCCTGGTGCGGGGCATCTGCACGGGTGCGGTGGGCTGGCCGCAGGTGGGCAACGTGGGGTACCTGCTGCTGCTCACCGCCGTCGGGTTGGCGGTCGCCGCCACCCGGATGCGCCGCCTGCTCGCCCGCTGACAGCCCCTGCCGGCACATCCGGCGGCTTTCCGATACATGGCGTATGTCACGCGCTGTAGTGGTTCTTCGGCTCGTTGGCCGACACCCCGTCGTCACCGTTGGTCAGACCATAGGTACTGGAAGTGACCACGGAGGGGGCTTCATGAGCAAGTTAACCAGGATGGTAGGGCTCGCTGTGCTGTGCGCGGGCGGGACGGCCGTCGTGCCGGCCGCGCCGGCGGCGGCGGGCCCACTCGACGCGGGGTCAGCGGTCCAGGCCAGCGTGATCGTCGGGTACGACGACGCGGTGGGCGCGGCGCCGGCGGAGCGGGCGGTGACCCGGGCCGGTGGCACGGTCAGCCGGCGGCTGGACGCGGTAGACGCCTTCGCCGCGCGGGTGCCCCAGCGGGCGGTGGCGGCGGTGCGAGCCGCGGCCGGCGTCCGCGCGGTCACTCCAGACGCGCCGGTCCGGCTCAAGGCCGGCGAGTGGACGGCCGACCAGGACCGGAACTCGCTCTACAGCATCACCAAGTCGGCCGGCGTGCACGACGTGTGGGCGCGGTCCGCCGCCACCGGCAAGAAGATCACCGGTGCCGGCGTCGGCGTGGCACTGATCGACTCCGGGGTCGCCCCGGTCAAGGGGCTCACCGGCACCGGCAAGGTGGTCAACGGACCGGACCTGTCGTTCGAGTCGCAGGTCCCCAACCTGCGCTACCTCGACACGTTCGGTCACGGCACCCACCTCGCCGGGATCATCGCCGGCCGGGACCCGGAGGTCGTGGCGGGCCAGGAGAGCACGTTCCGCAGCTTCGTCGGCGTGGCGCCGGGCGCGCACGTCGTCAACGTCAAGGTGGCGGCCGCCGACGGCGCGACCGACGTCTCCCAGGTGATCGCCGCGATCGACTGGGTGGTCCAGCACCGCAACGACCCGGGCATGAACATCCGGGTGCTCAACCTGTCCTTCGGCACCGACTCGACGCAGGACGCGCGCCTGGACCCGCTGTCGTACGCCGTCGAGGCGGCGTGGCGCAAGGGCATCGTCGTGGTGGTCGCGGTCGGCAACGACGGGGCGGCGAAGACCAAGGTGTCGATGCCCGCGGCGAACCCGTTCGTCATCGCGGTCGGCGCCGTCGACTCGCAGCAGACGGAGGACCGGGCCGACGACATGCTGGCGACGTTCTCCACCCGGGGCAACGCCGCGCGCCACGCGGACGTCCTCGCCGCGGGCCGGTCGATCGTCTCGCTCCGCAACCCCGGCGGGTTCGTCGACCGGAACTACCCCGCCTCGGTGGTCGGCAACGAGACGACGCAACGGTACGCCCGCGGCAGCGGCACGTCGCAGGCCGCGGCAGTGGTGTCGGGCGCGGCGGCGCTGCTCCTGCAGCACCGGCCGACGCTGACGCCGGACCAGGTGAAGCGGTTGCTGGTCAGTACGGCATGGAACGTGTCGAAGTCCAGTTCGCTGACCTACGGTGCGGGCCAGATCGACGTCAAGATGGCCGTGGAGGCACCGACGCCGACGGTGGCGGTCCAGAGCGGCCTCGCCGGCACGGGTCTGGGCAGCCTCGAGCTGTCCCGCGGCACGGCGCACGTCGCCGACACGGTGACCGGCATCGAGCTGACCGGGGAGAAGGACATCTTCGGTCGGACGTGGGTGCCGAGCGGGTGGGCCCCGAAGGCGTCCCTGGGCACCGCCTGGACGGGCGGGACCTGGAACGGCAACGCCTGGGCCGGGGAGGGCTGGACGGGCACGTCCTGGTCGGCCCGGACGTGGTCGGCGCGCACCTGGTCGGCGCGCACCTGGTCGGGCGGCACGTGGAGCGCCCGCACCTGGAGCGACGCCACGTGGAGCAGTTCAGGCTGGTCGGCCCGGACGTGGTCGGCCCGCACCTGGAGCGCCCGCACCTGGAGCGGCAACTACTGGGCCGCGAAGACCTGGAAGTAGCCGACGCGCGGACGCGGGGGTGGTCGCGGCACATGCCGCCACCACCCCCGCGTCCGTTTGCCTGGCGCTCCGGCTTGTCTAGGACGACGAGCCGGTCGAACTCGACGAGGACGGCAGGCCTGTGGTCGCCGTCCCGGTCGTTGACGAGGTGACGAACGGGTCGTCGGAGGTCGGGTCGACCGTCGACGAGCCGGACGTCGTGGAGCCGGATCCGGTCAGCTTCTCGCCGACCTTGGTGGTGCTCAGCTTGTCCTTGCCCTCGCCGTACAGCTTGGTGGCCTGCGCCTGTGCGACGCCCGCCGCCTCCTGCACCGTGGGGTGGTCCCACACCTTGCGAGCGTTCAGGACCAGCTCCTCGTACTTCTCACGACCCGCGCGGGCGCCAAAGACGAAGCCCGCAGCGGCTCCCAACGCGAACCACAGCTTTCCGCGCATCGCGGCTCCTTCCGTGCCAGACGCGGCGATGCGGCCCGGTTCTCCCCGGTGACCAGTCGTGTCCCGCCTGCGTCGTCTGTGTGTCTTACCCATCCTCCTCCCGCCTCAAGCACAGCGCAGCAGCGACACGAAACTCGTAACCCTGTGGCCGGGGTCCCCCCGGTCTCATGTACTCTTATCCGCGGTCGCCCGGAGTTCTTCCGGCCGCGATCCCCCGTAGCTCAATTGGCAGAGCAGCCGGCTGTTAACCGGCAGGTTTTTGGTTCGAGTCCAAACGGGGGAGCTCCCACCTTTGGCCAGCCCGCCCCGGCGTCACGCGCCCCGGCGGGCTTCCTGCGTTCCGGCCCCGCTCCCGTCCAGGTGTCGCCGGGAGGCTCGAACGGGTACTGTTGAGTCGGTTCATGAGTCGATTCATTAACCGCCAGGGGGAGTCTCATGCGTACGCGCGTCGCGGTTGTCGCGGCCCTCACCGTCGTGCTCGGCTGGCTGGCGGTCGGCGCGGTGGCCGGCCCCTACTCCGGCAAGCTGAGCGACGTCGCCACCAACGACAACTCCGCGTTCCTCCCCGCCGACGCCGAGGCGACCCGTGCGCAGGAGCTGACGGCGGGCTTCATCGACCGGCCCACCATCCCGGCCCTGGTGGTCTACGAGCGCACCAGCGGGATCACCGAGGCCGACCGCGCCGTGGCGGCCGCGGACGCCGAGCGCTTCGCGTCGGTGGCCGGCGTCGTCGGCCGGCCGTCGCCCCCGCTGCCCAGCGACGACGGTCAGGCGCTGCAGGTGGTGGTCTCCCTGGACGAATCCACCGGCCTCGAGGTCGGCCCCGCCGTGGAGCAGCTGCGGGAGATCGTCTCGGCCGACCGGAACGGGCTGACGGTGAACGTCACCGGCCCGGCCGGGTTCACCGCCGACCTGGTCGCCGTCTTCGAGACCATCGACGTCACGCTGCTGCTGGTGACCGCCGCCGTGGTGCTGGTCATCCTGCTCATCGTCTACCGCAGCCCGGTCTTGTGGATCATCCCGCTGCTGTCGGCCGGCGTGTCGTTCGCGCTCGCCGCGGCGCTCGTCTACCTCCTCGCCGACGCCGACATCATCGCCCTCAACGGGCAGGCCCAGGGCATCCTGACCGTGCTGGTCTTCGGCGCCGGCACGGACTACGCGCTGCTGCTCATCGCGCGCTACCGGGAGGAGCTGCGCCGGCACCCCCGTACAGTCGATGCCATGAAGGCCGCGTGGCGCGGCGCCGCGCCGGCCATCGTCGCCTCGGCCGGCACGGTCATCGCCAGCCTGCTCTGCCTGCTGCTCTCCGGGCTGAACTCCAACCGGGCCCTGGGCCCCGTGTCGGCGGTCGGCATCGCCGCGACGCTCCTGGTCATGCTCACGTTCCTGCCGGCCCTGCTGCTGCTCGGTGGCCGGTGGATCTTCTGGCCCCGGGTGCCGGCCGCCGGGTCGACCGAGCCGGTCACCGGCCTGTGGGGGCGCGTCGCCGCCCTCGTGGCCCGGCGCGCCCGGCCGCTCTGGATCGGCACCGCCGTCGTGCTCGCCGCCTGCGCCTTCGGGCTGACCCAGATCGGCGCCACACAGCTCGGCCAGTCGGACCTGTTCACCGGGGACACCGACTCCGTCGCCGGCCAGGAGGTCATCTCCCGGCACTACGCGGGCGGCGCCGGCAGCCCTGCCACCATCATCGCCGCCGCCGGGGCGATCGACCGGGTGACCGCCGCCGCCCGCGGGGTCGCCGGCGTGACCGACGTCACCGCCGTGCCGGCCGCCGACGGCCCGCCCGGCGCTCCGCCCGCCGGCCCCCCGAAGGTCGTCGACGGCCGCGTCCAGTTGCAGGCCACCCTCGAGGAGGCGCCCGACAGCCCGGCGGCCGAACGCACCGTGCGGGAGCTGCGCACCGCCGTGCACGCGGTGCCGGGGGCGGACGCTCTCGTCGGCGGCTTCACCGCCGTCAACATCGATACGACCGACGCGTCGGTCCGCGACCGCAACGTCATCATCCCGCTCGTGCTGGCCGTCATCGCGGTGATCCTGGCCCTGCTGCTGCGCTCCCTGCTCGCCCCGCTGCTGCTCATCGCGACGGTGGTGCTGTCCTTCGCCGCCACGCTGGGGATCTGCGCGCTGCTGTTCCGGCACGTGTTCGGCTTCCCCGGCGTCGACGCGTCGTTCCCCCTGTTCGCGTTCGTGTTCCTCGTCGCGCTCGGCATCGACTACAACATCTTCCTGATGAGCCGGGTGCGCGAGGAGGCGCTCCAGGCGGGCACCAGGGAGGGCGTACGCCGGGGGCTGCTCGTCACCGGCGGCGTGATCACCTCGGCCGGGGTGGTGCTCGCCGCGACGTTCTCGGCGCTGGCCGTGCTGCCGCTCGTGGTGCTCGTGGAGCTGGGCGTCGCCGTCGCGCTCGGGGTCCTGCTGGACACGATCGTCGTCCGCTCGCTGCTGGTCCCCGCCCTGGCGACCGACCTCGGCCGGCGGATCTGGTGGCCCGGCAAGCTGTCCCGGCGCACCACTGAACCGGCGCCCGACGCCGAGCTGGTGGGCGTGCCGTGACCGGCCGGCTCGCCGACGTCGACACCGTCATCGTCGGCGGCGGCCTCGCCGGGCTCGCCGCGGCCCGCCGCCTGGACAGCGCCGGCGTCGACTGGCTGCTCGTCGAAGCCGGGGACCGGCTCGGCGGCCGCGTCGCCACCGACGTGCAGGACGGCTTCCGGCTGGACCGCGGGTTCCAGGTGCTGAACACCGCCTACCCCCGGCTGACCGCGCTGACCGACCTGGCGGAGCTGGACCTGCGCTTCTTCACCCCCGGGGTGCTCGTGCGCCGGGCCGGCAAGCTGCGCCGGCTCGCCCACCCGCTGCGCCGGCCCGCCGCCGCCCCACAGGCGATCCTCGCGGGCGCCGGCTCGCTGGCCGACCGCGTCCGGTTCGCCGGCCTCGCGGCCCGCTACGCCCTCGCGGCCCCCGCCAAGCTGCTCGCCGAGCCCGAAACCACGGCGCTGACCTCCCTGCACCGGGCCGGCGTGTCCGACACGATGATCCGCGAACTGCTCGGGCCGTTCTTCGCCGGCGTGCTTGCCGACCGCGAGCTGGTCACCTCCAGCCGTGTTCTGGCGATGATCGTCCGGTCGTTCGTGCGCGGGCAGATCGGCGTGCCGGCCCGCGGCATGGGGGACGTGCCCGCCGTCATCGCCCGCCCACTGCCCGCCGAGCGCATCCACTGCGGCGCGCCCGTGTGGTCCGTGGCGCCGGGCGCGGTGCGCACCGCCGCGGGGGAAGTACGCTGCCGGACGGTGCTCGTGGCCACCGACCCCGCCACCGCGGCCGCCCTGCTGCCCGGGCTGCCCCAACCCGACTTCGGCGTCCTGACCACCTACTACCACGCCCCGCCGGCCTCGCCGCTCGACGAGCCGACGCTCCTGCTGGACGGCGACGGGCGCGGCGTGGTCGCGAACACGGTCGTGCTCAGCCAGGCCGCACCGTCGTACGCCCCGCCGGGCCGGCACCTCGTGGCCACCACTGTGGTCGGGCACCGGCCACCACCCGAAGGCGCCGTCCGGGCAGAGCTGAGCCGGTTGTACGACCAACCGACGGCGGCGTGGGAGCACCTCAGCACGGTGCACCTCCCGCGCGCGCTGCCGCTGGCACCCCCGCCGCAGGGCAACCTCCGCAAGCCGGTCGCCCTCGGCGACGGCCTGTTCGTGGCGGGCGACCACCGGGACACGCCCTCGATCCAAGGGGCGCTGGCCAGCGGCCACCGCGCCGCCGCGGCGATCCTCCGGTCGCTGTCACCCACCCCGGCGATGTCGACGCCACCGGCGACCGGCGCGGAAAGCTGACGCGCGGGCGTGCGTCCCGACCGCCGGGCAAGCGGTGGCCGGGGCGCGCGGGACCGGGATACGATCCGCCGAGCCGGGCAGGCCGGCACGGGGCGGTAGCTCAGCGGGTTAGAGCAGGGGACTCATAATCCCTCGGTCGCGGGTTCGAGTCCCGCCCGCCCCACCGTTCGCACCATTGTGCGAAACGGCGGCTCCGCCGTACCACCGTCAAGATCGTTCTGGCGGGGCGGTTTCGGTACTGTCGGCGGCCGAGGACGATGCCGCCCGGGTCTCGCGCTATCAGCGTTCGCCGACCCGGTCGGCCTGGCGCAGCGCCAGCCACAACGGCAGGCCGCAGCTGGGTCCAACCAGGAGGGTCGCGGTGACCACGGCCCACCTGGCGCCGACGAGGCGTGCGTCACGCATCGCGCCGACCAACACCGTGACACCGCAGACGATCACATCCAGGGCGAAGAAGGCCGCGCCCGGCGAGCCGAATGCCTGTTGCGACAGCCGGGCCAGGTCCACGCCGTGCCGGCTGATAAACACGGCCAGTGCCGCGTACGGGACGACCGCTCCGAGCACCGCCAAACCGACGTAGACCCGTCGCGACACCATCCGGTTACCTTTCGCCGGTCCGGCTCCTGCGCTGGATCACCATAGGCCATCTCGTTCTGGGGGCTACCGTTGCTCCGCATGACCCACGTTGACACCGAGCTGACTGCGGAGCTGGTCCGGGATCTGGTCCGCGACCAGCATCCCGACCTCGCCGATCGGCGGGTCAGGCTGGGCGCGCGTGGCTGGGACAACCAACTGTGGCGGCTCGGTGACGACCTCGCGGTCCGGCTTCCCTGGGCGACCAGGTCCGCGGACGCGCTGCTGCGCAAGGAGTACTCCTGGGTGCCCACGCTCGCCCCGCGCCTTCCGCTGCCGATCCCCGTCCCGCAGCGATTCGGCGAGCCCTCCGAACGGTTTCCCCGGCCCTGGCTCATCACCACCTGGGTCCCGGGCACACCCGCCGACCAGACCCCCGTCACGCGTGCCGCGGACGCGGGCACATCGTTGGCCGCTTTCCTGACGGCTCTTCACCAACCCGCCCCCGACGGCGCGCCCGCGGGTCGGCACCGCGGCGGGCCCCTGGCCGACCACGCCGACCAGTTCGCCGAGGGGCTGACCGCCGCCACCGCGCGCGGGTTGGTCCACGACCCGGACGCCGTCCGCGCCGTCTGGCACGACGCGGTCTCGGCGCAGCAGTGGACGGGCCCGGCGCTGTGGCTCCACGCCGACCTCCACCCGGCCAACGTCCTCACCGCCGACGGCACGTTCTGCGGCGTGATCGACTTCGGCGACCTGTCCGCGGGCGATCCGGCGTATGACCTCGCCGCCGGGTGGCTCCTGCTGCCGGACGACACCATCGACCGCTTTTACGCGGCTTACCAGCCGACGCCGGACACCGCCACCATGCGCCGCGCGCGCGGCTGGGCGATGGCCCGCGCCCTCGGCGGCATCCTCATCGGCGATGCGGGCGTTCACGGCCGACCCGGCGGCAAGCCCACCTGGGGTCCACCCGCCCACGCCGCCCTGCAACGCCTCATCGCCACGATCCGCTGACCCGGCGATCGGCATGGCGGCGGCACGGCGGTCGGGGGCACGGCGGTCGGCGGCACGGCGGTCGGCGGTCGGCGGTCGGCGGTCGGTGGGACGAACCGTCGCGTATCGGCAGGACCGGTCGTCACCCGTCGGTTCACACGGCCCGTCACACGGTGGCCGTGTTAGCTGTCTTCCGTGAGCCGCCGCCGGCGGCGCGGAGAGGACGACATGACGACCACGACGATCGACTTCGAGGCGATCAAGAAGAACCAGCGGGCGGGCTGGGAGACCGGCGACTACCCGCGCGTGGGCAACACCCTGCAGATCATCGCGGAGCTGCTGGTGGAGGCCGCCGACGTCCGGGCCGGGCAGCGGGTGCTGGACGTGGCCTGCGGGCAGGGCAACGCGGCGATCGCGGCGGCGCTTCGGTTCGCCGAAGCGACCGGCGTCGACTACGCCGCCAACCTGCTGGCGCAGGGCCGGGAGCGGGCGGCGGCCGACCACATCGAGGTGACCTTCACCGAAGGTGATGCCGAGCAGCTGCCGTTCCCTGACGCCTCTTTCGACGTGGCCCTGAGCACGGTCGGTGTGATGTTCGCGCCGAACCACCGCCGGGCCGCCGACGAGCTGGTCCGGGTGACGGCGCCCGGCGGCCGGATCGCCCTGGCCAACTGGACCCCGGACAGCATGGCCGGTGCGATGTTCAAGGCGGTGGGCCGCTGGGCGCCGCCGCCGGCGGGGGTGCGGCCGCCCGTGCTGTGGGGCACCGCGGAGCACCTGGCCGAGCTGTTCGGCGACCGGGTGGAGTGGACCAGCCTCACCCGCCGGGAGTACGTGTTCCGGTACCGCTCGCCCGAGCACTTCTCCGCGTGGTTCCGCCAGTACTACGGGCCCATCACCCGGCTGTCCGGCGGCCTGTCGGCGCCGGATCAGGAGCGGTTCGCCGTGGAGCTGGCAGAGGTGGCCCGTCAATACAACAAAGCCGACGACGGTACGGTCGCCGCGTCGTCGGCGTACCTGGAGGCGGTCGGCGTCCGACGCGGATGACCGCGCCGGAGCCGGCTGATCCCGCTCGGAAGGAGGAGCCCGTGTTCACGATTCGGCTACTGGGGCCGCCGACGATCGAGCGGGACGGCGGGCCCGCCCGCCCGCCGCGGGGGCGCAAGGCGTGGGCCCTGCTCGCGTACCTGCTGCTGACGGACCGCCCGCCCGGCCGCAACCACCTGGCCGAGCTGCTCTTCGGCGACGCCGACGACCCGCTGGCGGCGTTGCGGTGGACCCTCGCGGAGCTGCGCCGGTGCGTCGGTGACGGGGTCACGCTCACCGGTGACCCGGTCGTCACGACGCTCGGCGACGGTGTCGCCGTGGACGTCCAGCTGCTCACCCGCGAGTTCGCGGACCCGGCCCCGCTCCTTGACGTCGGCGGTCAACTGCTCGAGGGCGTGCAGCCGGCGAGCAGCCCGGAGTTCGAGTCGTGGCTGCTGGTGGCGCGGCACCGCGTCGCGGCCACGGCCGAGGCGCGGCTGCGGCAGGCCGCGGTGGCACTGCTGGCGGCCGGGCGCGCGGGTGAGGCGGTCGCCTACGCCGCCCGCGCCGTGGCGCGCAACCCGCTCGAGGAGGGCAACCACGAGCTGCTGGTCCGCAGCCTGGCGGTCACGGGCGACCTGACCGCGGCACAGCAGCAGATCGCGGCGTGCGAGGACCTCCTGCGGCGTGAGCTCGGCGTGCCGCCCTCCACAGCGCTGCGGGAGGCGGCGACCGTGGGCCCGGGGTCCGCCATGGTGTCACCGCTGGGCGGCCGGGCGGCGGCGGTCAGCCAGATCGAGGCTGGCCGGGCCGCCATCGCGGCCGGGGCCGTGGACGCCGGCGTGCAGTGCCTGCGTCGAGCCGTCGCCGAAGCAACCCGCAGCGGGGACGCGGCGTTGCGGGCACGGGCGTTGGCGGCGCTCGGCAGCGCGCTGGTGCACGCGATACGCGGCCGGGACGAGGAGGGCGCGGTGGTGCTGCACGAGGCGATCCAGCTGGCCGGACGGGCGGGCGACCGCGCCACCGCGGTCACCGCCCACCGGGTGCTGGGGTTCGTCGAGGTGCAGGCGGGCCGGCACGCGACCGCCGGTGCGTGGTTGGCGAAGGCGCAGGCGATCGCCGAGACCGACGGGGAGCTTGCCGCCATCCTCGGCGTTCGTGGCATGGCGGCCTCGGACCGCGGGGACTATCCGGCCGCCCTGGACCACCTCGGCGAGTCCGTCGAGCGGGCCCGCCGCTGCGGCGACCACCGGCAGCAGGCCTGGTCACTGTCGCTCATGGGGCGCGCACACCTGCTGCGCGCCGAGCGCAGCCAGGCCGCCGTGGCGCTGGCGCGCTGCATGGAGCTGGTGCAGGAGCAGCGATGGATGGCGTTCCTACCCTGGCCGCAAGCCCTGCGCGCGGAGCTCGACCTGCGCGCCGGCGACACCGACAGCGCGGCCGACGGGCTGGAACGGGCCTGGGTGCTGGCCTGCCAGGTCGACGACCCGTGCTGGGAGGGCATGGCCGCCCGCGGGCTCGGGCTGCTGCACGCCGCCCGCGGCGACCACGTCACCGCCACCGGATGGCTGGCCGAGGCGGCGTCGAGGTGCAGCCGGGTGCCGGACCGCTACCAGTGGGTGCACGGGCACGTCCTCGACGCCGCGATCACCACCGCGCTCGATCACGGTGACAACGACCGCGCCCGGCCGCTCGTCGTGACCCTCGCGGAGCTGGCCGCCCGATGTGACCTGGGCGAACTCGTGGTTCGGGCCCACCTGCACCGCGGCCGCCTCGGTGACCGGACGGCGCTCGCGTCCGCCCGGCTGCTCGGCGCCGGCATCGACAACCCCGCCCTGACCGCACTGCTCGACGAACCGGGACCCGCGAGGTGGAACCCATAAGGGACCGCGGCTGGCGCGTCGGCCGACGGGGCGCCGGGTGGGCGCGACGGCCCCCACGTCGGTGCAGCGTCGAGGGGATGACGAAACCGCGAGCGAACCCGCTTGTCTTGTTGCGGCGCGCCGCGGAGGATCGGTGGATGGATCTCCTCACCGCGGAACGGCGGCTCCAAGCCGCCCAGCGCGCCGCCGATGTCGAGTCCCTCGACGCGCTGCTGCACCCGCAGGTCGTCGGTGCTGGACCGGACGGCACGGTCTTTACGAAGGAAGACGACCTGGCGGGCTACCGGTCCGGTGCACTGCGAATCAACAGCCTGGTGGAGGAGTCGCTCGACGTCCAGGAAGACGGTCAGACCGGGATGACTCGCACGGTCGCTGCGGTGGATGCCGTTCAGGGCGGTACCGTCATGTCCGCGCGCTTGCGCTACACCCGACTTTGGGTGCGTGAGGACGGCAACTGGCGGGTGTTGGCCGCCACCTTCGTCCCGGTGTAGTGAGCGCTTTTGACGCCGTGGAGCCCGATGCGATGCGAGGCTCCCGGTGAGGTCATCGTTCTCGGTCGTCTTCGTTGCGGTCGTCGCCGGGGAAGTCGTCGACTTGATCGCCGTCGGCACTCGCGAACACGCTGACGAAAGCGCGTAAGCGGCCGACCTGGCAGCGGCCTTCCGCCGCCTGCGCGCAGGAGCCCTTGAACCTTCCTGCCATCAAGAACCCGACGCCTCCCTCCCGCCGGCCGTCTCATTCGGAGAACCGATGTCCGACGCGCGGAATTGGTTGGTTCCGCTTTGCTGTAGGGCGGCGCGACACGGGCCGGTGCACCCGTCCCGGGTCAGCGGCATCTCAGTGCAGGAGGGAACGGTGTGCCGGGACGGATCAGTGGACGGAGACAAGCCGCCAACCAAGTTCTCGATCCGACCATTCCACCCCTCGTATCCGGCGCCACCGGACTCCAAATGCATGAGGTAGCGGATCTGCCCGGGCGCGAGCCCTCGGTCGTGCAGCGCGAATACCTGGTCCCGCCACGAAATAGCCGACTGTGCGCCGGCGTAGTGTTCTGCTTGTCGAGCGGACTTTTCCGCTGCCGCGACCGTCAACGCCAGCTGCCTTTCGGCGATTGCGCGCTGCTCAGCGGCCTCGCGCACCTGCTTTCGCGTGCCGGCGGCCTGCACGAAGGCGAAGGCGGCGCTTAGGCCGGCAATTACCGCGGACACGACACTGACGAACAACGTCACGGCTAATCTCTTTCCGCCACCTGATGTGCCGGCCCATTATGGGCACATGCTGTCAACCGGCATGGAGATCCGGCGGCGGCGCCGTGGGTCGGCGAGGTACCGCGGCTGGCTCGCGGACGACATTGCCGTGCCTGCTGTGTCCGCGCCATCTCGCTCGGTCCTCGATTACCTGGGCGCGCCGCTCAGGACGGATAGCCGCGGTGGCGGGCCCACGGCCCGCCAATGTGGGTCCGGCTCGCGCTGTGGCCGGACGGAAGGTCGAGTATGTCGACCAACGTCGCATCCTCGTCTATCGCGTGGTGCAGGTGCCCGATCTTGCCACCGCTGTCAGCGGCGGTGGCGCCGATGAGCTGCCAGACCCCGTCGTCGGCGTCGTTCGCTACCAGGAGGACGGGCGCGCGACGCTCGAAGACTTCCCGGGTCTGGATGCAGGGGGTGCCCAGCAGCCAGTGCCGCATCCACCAGGCGCGTCGGTCACGCCGCATCACGGTGTCCGCGACCCACCACACGAACGGCAGGCTCTCGTGAGCCCGGGCCAGATCCGCCGTCAAATCTGGGCCGCCCTGTGGTACCCGCTCGAACGGCTCGTCGGTGAGGGCGAACGCGTGGCTGTCCTCGTGCGGGAACACCACAGCGTGGAACGTGCCGCCGCCCGGATTGCCGACGCCGATCCCGATCGACAGCGCGCCGACGTGGGGCACGGAATTGGTGGTCCAGCCGAATGCGTACGAGGCGAGCTCACCTCGATGGCTGACGAACTCCCCGAAGGCGCGGCGGTCCATGCCCGTGGCCGCGGCCGTCGGCGCCTCGACGAGCGGACCCTCCACGACCTCAATATCCACCGGGCCAACCTAACTGAGCGGCAGGCCTCACCCGAAAGAGGCGGCCCGCTGGATGCGGCGGAAACGGCACTCGGGCAGGTGCAGCCGGGTCGATGCCGTGCGCGAGGAGCCAGCGGACCGTTCTCGGCCGCGTTCCTGTCGCCGGCTCAGATGGGTGCGAGCGCCGCCGCGTAGTGGCCGCGGCTGGGGACGCCGTAACCGGTGCGCAGCGCGTGCAGCGGTCGCGGCGCCTCGGCCAGGTGGTCGACCCCCAGGTACAGATCGGTGTTGCTGGAGCGCCCGCGCAACAGCGCGTCAGCCACCATGCGACCGCCGATCGGGTCGCCGCTGATTCCCCGTGCCCTGTCGCGGTCCAGAGTGCGGGGTGCCCCCGCCCCCGTCGGGGCGAGCCCGGGACCGCCGCTCATCGACGCGACCATGCCGTACTCGAACATCAGTAGCGCGAGGAGCAGGTTGTGGAAGCCGTACTGGTGCCGGGTGACGCCAGCGGCGAACGCGCCGACCTCGACCTCGCCCAGCGGGTCGGTCGTCACGTCGATGTAGACGTGCAGCCAGTCGTGCAGCGTCAGCGGCAGCGCAACCGCGCCGGGATTGCCGGGCATCCGCCAGTCGGCGGCGTTGTAGAAGTCGGCGAAGGTCCGCCCGGCGGTGCCCACCGCGAGATCCGCCAGGCCGGCGAACATCTCGGCGAGCCGCGGCTCGGCGACTGTGCCATGGATCGCCGCGGCGGGCAGGCCCATCGCCAGGAAACGCGCGTACGCCGGGAACAGCGTCAGGTCCCGCGGCAGCGGCGTGCGGTACGCCTCGAAGTCGACCGTACGCACCATGGTGGGTGAGACCGAGCCGCGGGCGATCGCGGCAACCACGTCGACGCCCGGCTCCGCCACGTCGAGCGCCTGTGCCGCAGCGGCGAGGCGGGCGTGGTCG
>DASQDS010000465.1:0-2303 GCA_035634075.1 Pilimelia sp.
GGCCTCGAGCCCGCCCGACGGGATGACCGCCAGCAGCGGGAAGTCCGCCGCGGCGAGCGGGCGTTCCGGCCGCGGCTCGAGGCCGAGGTTCTCGGCCAGCCACTGCGGGTCCACGTCCGTCGTGGACAGCCCCGCGCCGGCCGTCGGCGCCAGGATCGGCAGGACCACCCAGACATCCACGTCGGCGGTTTCGGACAGCGTCATCCGCCACCGCAGGCTCGCGCCCTCGCGCACCTGGTCCGCGACGGCGGTCACCCGGACCTGGGGCGCGGGGTCGTCGTCGGTCACCCGGACGCCACCGGCCCAGTTGCCCACCACCGTCCCCCGGACCGCCTTGGCGGCCACCCGGTGCTCCTGGCCGTAGCCGTAGCGGGTGTTGCCCGCGACGCGGATCGGCACGTCGACGTGCCGGGTGCCGGGCCGCACGGTGATCAGCCGGCTGGCCACCTCCGCGCCCACCGGGCCTGTCGGGTCGGTCGCCCTGATCGCGGTCGTCACGAAGAGGCGGAACGTGCCCGACCCCGGGCCGGACACCCGCGTCGGCACCCGGTAGGTGCGGACGCCGGAGTCGCCCTCGATGACCGTCAGCTGCCCGATGTCGAGCCGCGGCTGCGCGGTGGCGGTCGACGCCGGGGTCCCCGGCCGCCAGCCCCAGGCGTCGATCAACCAGGCGTGGCCGGCAGGGCCGCGCGGGACCAGGTCCACCCGCGCCACCCGGCGCAGGTCGATACCGGCCTGGCGGGCGGCGGTGAGCGGCACGCGGACCTCCTGGGCCCAGTGCGACGCGGTGCGCCCGGTGCCCGGCAGCCCGTCCAGGCGGACCTGGCCCAGGACCGCCCGGCGGCCGGCCGTGTCCGCCACCGCCACATCGAAGCGGGTGCCCGTCGAGTTGGGCGGTACCGCCAGGCGCAACGCCACCGCGGTCGCGCCGGCCAGTGCCGCCGGGGCGGCGGGTCGCACCCGGACCGGGGTGCCGGGCCGGCTCCAGGCCAGGGCGACCGCGTGGCGGTCCGGCTCCGGCACGATGTAGTCGAACCAGGCGAAGTGCGGCGACGGGCTGCCGAAGATGAAGTCGACGTCGATGCAGGTGTCCCGCGACCCGGGCGCGACCGCCGCGCAGCGCCGGGACCCGGCGGGCCCGCTTACGCGGACCCCCTCGTCCGGCACGACCAGCGGGGTGCGGCCGCCGCCCACCGCGTGGGCCAGCACCCGCGCCCTGCCCGCCGACGGGGCGCGCACACCCGTACCGTCGAGCAGCGGCCGGACCCGGTCGTCGCCCCGGACGAACAGCCGCGCGGCGGCGGCGATGTACGTGGACCCGACGGCCTGCTGCTGCGCCGGGGTGAGCCGGGCGGCGCCGGCGGTGGTGCTGCACAGCGGGTCCGGCTTGGTCTCGTCCTCGTCCCACCAGTCGTCCCACGCGGGGGCCTGCGCCTGGCCGGGCGTCCACTCCGTGTTGAAGTAGTTGTGGTTGGCGCCCACCACGTACACCGCGCTGTGCAACGCCCGCCCCCGGCTCACCCCGCGGGTCTGGTCGACCGCGAGCTGGCCCTGCAGGTCGGCCACGTCGCCGTCGCACCCGGGCAGCAACACCGTCGACGGCACGTCCGCCGCGGGGTTCTGGCCGAAGATCGTCGGCGCGATGAGCACCATGCCCTTGATCCGCCACGCCGGCCGGCCCCGGAAGCCGTCCACCGCCGCCGGCGGCGGGCTCACGCTGTCGATGGCCGCCCGGTTGACGCCCTCCCCGCCGCGGGAGTGCCCGACGAGGAGGACCTGCGACGGGTCGGCGGGCGGGGCCGCGCGGACGACCGCCGGCGCGCTCCGGCGCCCCTGCCCGGCCCACTGCGCCCACCGGGCGAGGTGCAGCCGCACCAGCGACGACCGGGCCTGCATGCCGTGGTCGGCCGCGTCGATGTCCTGGCCGTTGATGCCGTTCGCCGAGATGGACACGGTGACGTAGCCCTGCGAGGCCAGCAGCCGCTGCGCCGCCAGGTAGCCCCGGTGGCTGGGGATCGGGCGCCAGCCCGCCGGGCACGGCCAGGCGCCGTCCTCGCCGTCCTCGCCCTCGTCGCCGCCCGGGTGGTAGCAGGTGCTGTGCCGGCCGTGCAGGAACAGAACCAGTGGCCGGCGCCCCGCGGCGCCGGTCGGCGCCACCACGACGCCCGCCAGCTCCACCGGCTCGCGGAAGTCGGGCAGGCGCACCGGCCGCAGGGCGTACTCGCCCGTGACCGTGCGGTACGGCCCGGGGGTACCCGGGTCGGTGGCGATGGCGGGCAGGGCCGGGCCGCCGATGCCGCGCG
>DASQDS010000466.1:0-6850 GCA_035634075.1 Pilimelia sp.
TCGCCGGCTGGTCCGGTCTCCGGCGGCGGCGTGGGCGGACGAGCGCGGCATCGAGGTGCTGAGCCCGCGCCGCCCACGGGAGCCGGAGTTCCTCGAGCGGCTGCGCGGGCTGGCGCCGGACTGCGTCCCGGTGGTGGCCTACGGCGCCCTCGTCCCGCCTGCCGCGCTGGAGATTCCCCGGCACGGCTGGATCAACTTGCACTTCTCGCTGCTGCCGGCCTGGCGGGGCGCCGCCCCCGTGCAGCACGCCGTGCTGCACGGCGACAAGCTGACCGGGGCGAGTGTCTTCCAGCTCGAGCAGGGGCTGGACACCGGCCCGGTGTACGGGACGCTGACCGATGAGGTCCGCCCCACCGACACCGCCGGCGACCTGCTGGACAGGCTGGCCGCCAGCGGCGCGAACCTGCTGGTGGCGGTGCTCGACGCGATCGAGGCCGACACGGCCCGGGCGGTCCCGCAGCCGCTGGACGGCGTCTCGCTGGCCCCCAAGATCACGGTGGACGACGCGCGCGTCCGGTGGGCGGACCCGGCCTTCGGGGTGGACCGCCGCATCCGCGCCTGCACCCCCGCCCCCGGCGCGTGGACGACGCTGCGCGGTGAGCGGCTCAAGGTCGGCCCGGTGCGGCCGGTGGCCGGCGGGCCGGAGTTGGCGCCGGGGGACCTGCTGGTCGAGCGCGCCCGGGTGCTGGTCGGCACCGGGAGCACCCCGGTCACCCTGGGCGAGGTGCGGGCCGCCGGCAAGCGGGCGATGGCTGCCGCCGACTGGGCGCGCGGCCTGCGGATCGCCCCCGGGGAGCGGTTCGAATGATTCTCTCCCGCACGTCCGCACGAGAGGCGATGTCATGACCGAGCGGGGGCGCCGGGACAACCGCGACGACCGCGGCGGCGGCCGGGCGCCGCGGCAGGGCCGGCCGCCGTCGGACCCGGCGCGGCAGGCGGCGTACGAGGCGCTCGCCGCCGTGCACCGCGACGACGCGTACGCCAATCTGGTGCTGCCGCAGCTCCTGCGCGAGAGCCGGCTCGCCGGCCGGGACGCCGCCTTCGCCACCGAGCTGACCTACGGCACCCTGCGCGCCCTGGGCACGCTGGACGCGGTGCTCACTGCCGCCGCGCAGCGGGACGTGGCCCGCATCGACCCGCCGGTGCGCGACGCGCTGCGGCTCGGCGCGTACCAGCTGCTGCACACCCGCGTGCCCGCGCACGCCGCCGTGTCGTCCACGGTGGACCTGGTCCGGACCGTCGGGCCCGCCGCGACCGGCTTCGCCAACGCGGTCCTGCGCACGGTGACGGAGCGCGACCTGGAGGCCTGGCTGGCCGAGCTGGCGCCGGCGTACGACGCCGACCCGGTCGGCAACCTGGCGCTGACGCACAGCCACCCGCGGTGGATCGTCCGCGCCTTCTCCGACGCCCTGGGCGGTGACCTGGCCGAGACCGCGCGCGCCCTGGCGGAGGACAACGAGCGCCCGCCGGTGCACCTGTGCGCCCGGCCGGGCCTGGTCGACCCGATCGAGCTCGCCGACGAGGTGGGCGGGGCGCCCGGGGCGTTCTCCCCGTTCGCCGTCTACCTGCCCGGTGGGGCTCCCGGCGACCTGTCCGCGGTCGTGCAGGGCCGTGCGCACGTGCAGGACGAAGGCTCGCAGCTTGTCGCGCTCGCCCTCGCTGGGGCGCCGCTCGACGGCGCGGACGCCCGCTGGCTGGACCTGTGCGCGGGCCCGGGCGGCAAGGCGGGGCTGCTCGGCGCGCTCGCCGCGGCGAGCGGCGCGCACCTGACCGCGGTGGAGGTCTCGGAGCACCGGGCGCGCCTGGTCGAGCTGGCGGTGCGCGGCCTGCCGGTCGAGGTGCGGGTCGCCGACGGCCGCCGGGTCGGCGCGGGCTCGGACATCACGGAGGGCTGGTTCGACCGGGTCCTGGTGGACGCGCCGTGCACCGGGCTGGGCGCGCTGCGCCGGCGGCCGGAGGCGCGCTGGCGCCGCCAGCCCTCGGACCTGCCGCCGCTGACGAAGCTGCAGCGGGAGCTGCTCGGCGCCGCCCTGCGGGCGGTCCGCCCGGGCGGGGTCGTCGCCTACGTGACGGGCTCGCCGCACCGGGTGGAGACGCAGGTGACGGTCACCGAGACGGCCCGCCGCTCCCCGCACCCGGTGGAGCTGGTGGACGCCCGGCCGCTGCTGCCGCCCGGCATGCCGGGCCTGGCCACCGGGCCGAGCGTCCAGCTCTGGCCGCACCGCCACGGCACCGACGCGATGTTCCTGGCCGTCCTGCGCCGCACCGGCTAGCCGCCTCGGCTGGCCGCCCCGGCCGGCGGGTAGGTGTCGCCCGGCGTGCACAGCAAAGATGATGTGATCACGCCGGATTTGCTGTGGCCCCGACGCGCGACACGTCGGCCGGGCGCCTATGACGTGTCGGCGCAGGCCGCGGCGCGGCGCAGGAAGAGGGCCCGTTCGCCGGCGTTGCGGGTCCACCCCGCCGCCCGGCTGAATTCGGCCCGCGCCTCGTCCAGCCGGCCGAGCCTGGCCAGCAGGTCGCCGCGCACGGCGGGCAGCTGCGGGTAGCCGTCGAGGTCGCCCCGCGCCACGAGGGGCTCCACCACGGCCAGCCCGTGCGCCGGGCCGTACGCCATCCCCACGGCCACCGCCCGGTTGAGTTCCACCACCGGGGACGGCCACACGTGGGCGAGGACCTGATAGAGGGCGGCTACCCGCGGCCAGTCGGTCGCCGCGGGGGACGGCGCGCGGGCGTGGCAGGCCGCGATGGCGGCCTGGAGCGCGTACGGGCCGAGCCGGCCGCCGAGGTCCTCCGCCCGGGCGAGGGCGGCCAGTCCGCGGCGGATGAGCAGCCGGTCCCACAGCCGGCGGTCCTGGTCCGGCAGCAGCACCGGCTCGCCGGCCGGGTCCGTGCGGGCGGGCAGCCGGGACGCCTGGAGTTCCATCAGGGCGACCAGGCCGTGCACCTCCCGTTCCGCGGGCATCAGCCCGGCGAGGAGGCGGCCGAGCCGCAGCGCCTCCTCGCAGAGGGCCGGGCGGGTCCAGTCGTCGCCCGCCGTGGCCGAATACCCCTCGTTGAAGACGAGGTAGACCACCTCGAGCACCGACGACAGGCGGCCGGCGAGCTCTGCGGCCGGCGGCAGCTCGAACGGCACCCGCCTGGCGGCCAGCGTGCGCTTGGCGCGGACGATCCGCTGCCCGACCGTCGGCTCCGGGACGAGGAAGGCGCGGGCGATCTCCGCGGTGGTCAGGCCGCCGAGCAGGCGCAGGGTCAGGGCGACCCGGCCCTCCATCGCCAGGACGGGGTGGCAGGAGATGAAGATGAGCCGGAGCAGGTCGTCGCCGATGTGGTCGTCGAGCCGCTCGACCAGCGCGTCCTCGGCGGACTCCCGCTCGCTCTCGACGTCGCGCCCCAGCTCGGCCAGCTTGCGCTCGTAGCTGCTGCGGCGGCGCAGCAGGTCGACCGCGCGGTGCTTGGCGGTGGCCATCAGCCAGGCGCCGGGATTGTCGGGTACGCCGTCACGGGGCCACTGCTCAAGCGCGATCACGAGGGCGTCCTGGGCCAGCTCCTCGGCGGTTGCCACGTCGCGGACCAGCCGGGCCAGCCCGGCCACGAGCCGGGCGGACTCGATGCGCCAGACGGCCTCGACCGCCCGGTGCGTGGCGCGGACGGGATCGGGAGCCGCCATGACTCCCGATCCAACCATCCGCGGGTGGTCTCAGCCGGGCGGGGCGTCCGCGAGCGCGGGGCCCGCCGGGCCGAAGTCCTCCGGGCCGTAGACCCGCAGGACCTTCGCGTCGCCCTCCCAGCCGGCCCAGAGGTCGCGGTGCAGCTTCATGAACCGCGAGGTCCACTCCACCGCCTCCTCCTTCGAGCGCACCTGGTACAGCGCGTAGCTGATCATCTCCTTGGCCTCGGCGAACGGCCCGTCGGTCACGGTGAGCGAGCCCCCGCCCAGCCGCACCCGGGCGCCCGCCGCGCTGGGCGCCAGGCCGGCGGTGTCCAGCAGGGCGCCGGCTGTGGCCGCCTCCTCGCCCAGCTGCATGATCGCCTCCAGCAGCCCCGGCGGCGGCGGGGTGGCGGGCTGGGCGGCTTCCAGAAGCACGAGGTATCGCATCGGGTTTTCTCCCTTGTCGGTTTGGTCGGTGGTGGTGGGTGGGCGTCAGGCCCGCGTGCGGGTGACGCGGCCGTAGAGGTGCGCGGCCACCGCCGAGACCCACGCCCAGACCAGCAGCATGCCGGCGGTGAACGACAGCGTGCCCCAGGCGGCGCCGCCGGCGGCCGACACCGCGACGAAGCTGGCGAGGAACAGGGCGCCCGTGAGCCGCGAGTACGCGGCCCAACCCCGGCGGCCGTCCGCGGCGAACCGGGCCGCGAGCACGAAGCAGGCCACGGCGAGGCAGGTGAAGCCGATCGCGCCGGCCACGAAGTGCAGGGTCCCGTGCCAGCTCACGTCGCCCGGGCCGGCGGGCGTCCCCGCCGGGAAGCCCAGGCCCGGGTCGGCCCGGAACGCGCCGGCGGCGACGAGGCTGACGCCGTATGCCGCGACCAGCCGGGGTGCCCAGGTGCCGGCGGGGCCGCGACGCAACGCCCGGCGCAGGCCCGCCGCCAGGGCGACCGTCATCAGCCCCGTCAGCACGAAGTTGACGACCTGCAGCCAGCCCCAGGGGCCGTTGGCCAGCATGCTCCAGGCGTGCCGGGTCAGGTCGAACCCGTCCCGGGTCAGCGCCTGGCCCAGCGACACCGCGACGTAGCAGGGCCCGGCGATGACGCCGTACGCCAGCAGGCTCCGGGTGACGCTCGTGGGGCGGTCGCAGGTGGTGGGACCGGTGGTGATCGACGGCTCCGTCAGCACGCTCATCGCGGTGTTCCTTCCAGGTGACGGGGCGGTCCCTGCCCGCCCCTCTACCCTGGCCTCGAACACGCCGGCGCCACTTCGACACACCGGTGAGAAGTTCTTTGCAGAATTTTTCCGCCGGCCCGCCGGCCCGGCTGCGCTACCCGGCCTCGGACAGGGTGGTGCCGAACGAGTCGCCGAGGGCGGCGGACCCCGCGATGCCCGGGCTGTTCTGGTGCCAGAGCTGGCTGCCGCTGGTGGCCAGCCCCCCGGCGTAGCCGTTGATGACGTGCGTGACGCCCGCGTCCGGCACCGCCCCGACGGCCTCCCCGGAGGCGCCCACCGCGAGGTCGGCGTGGCCGTCACCGTTGTAGTCGTCGGCCGCCAGCGCGGACGCAAACGTGTCGTACGCCTCGGCCGTCTCGGGCAGGCCCGCGGTGCCCTGGCGAAGGAGCTGGGTGCCGACCGCGGTCGGGCCGGCCGGCGAGCCGAGAATGAGGTGCGCGACCCCGACAAAGCCGCCGATGCCCTCGACGCTCTGGTACGGCAGGCCGACCACCAGGTCGCTGATGTCGTCTACGTCGAAGTCGCCGACGGCCAGCGTGGTGCCGAACTGTTCGCTCGACGACACCGGTTCGCCGGCGTCGCCCCGGTCCCACAGTTGGTTGCCGGCGGCCTGCAGCCCGCTCGGTCCGCCGAAGATCACGTGCACCGCGCCGGCGGACGACGCCGTACCCACGCTCTCGCCGGTCGCGGCGATCGCCGCGTCGGCGTACCCGTCGCCGTTGAAGTCCCCGCTGGCCACCGTGTCGCCGAAGTCGTCGTTGGCCTCCGGGGTGCCGAGCACGCCGGCGGTGTTCTGGTTCCACACCTGGACGCCCGCCGACCCGACCCCGTCCGGGCCGCCGTAGAGCACGTGCGCGGCGCCGGTGTGCCAGACGCTGCCGAGCGTCTCGCCGGACACCCCCACCAGCAGGTCAGTGGTCTCGTCGCCGTTGAAGTCGCCGGTCGCCAGCGCGTGGCCGAAGCGGTCGTTGGTCTCCGCGGCGCCGCCGGCGCGCGTCTCGCCCTGGTAGTGGAACCCGGCCCCGGCGGTGGTCAGGCCGGCGGCGCCGCCCGGCAGGACCAGCACGGCGCCGGTGCCGGACGCCGCTCCGACGCTCTCGGTCGGCGCCCCGATGGCGAGGTCGTCGCGGCCATCGCCGTCGAAGTCGCCGGCGGCGAGCGTCTCGCCGAACCGGTCCTGTTCCTCCGGCGTGTCGCCGGCGCTCTGGTCGAACATCTGGTTGCCGGCGGCGCTCAACCCCGCCGGGCCGCCGTAGAGGACGTGCGCCACGCCGGTCGTGCTTAGCGGTGTGGCGCCCTCCACGTCCTCCCACGGCGCGCCGATGGCCAGGTCGGCGTACCCGTCGCCGTTGAAGTCGCCGGGGCTGAGGCTGGCGCCGAAGGTGTCGCCCGCCTCCGCCACGTTGGCGATGCCGGCGCTGTTCTGGTGCCACAGCTGGTTGCGGGCCGCGGCCAGGCCGGCCGCCGAGCCGTAGAGGACGTTGACCGCCCCGGCACCTTCCACGGCGCCGACGTCGTCGTAGGGGGCGCCGATGGCGAGGTCGGCGTACCCGTCGCCGTTGAAGTCGGCCCGTGTGCCGCCGCTGGGCAGCGCCGCGGCCGGGCCTTGCCCGGCAATGAGGCAGCCGCCGGCCAGGACGAGCGCCGCGGCGGTGGACAGTACGCGTGACGGTCGTCCCATGGCGGGTCCTCCGGGGGCTCGGCTGTCGGCCACCGTAAGCGGGACCCTGTGCCGGCCGGCGGGACGCCGGGGAATCGATCGGTGCCTATGATGCCGCCCGTCCGGCCGCCCGATCGGGCAGCCGGACCGGCCGGCCTCAGGCGGGTCCGGACCTCAGGCCGGCGGGCGCAGCGCGGCGCAGCCGGTCTCGTCGGGCAGCAGCGGGCGCAGCGTCACCGACCAGCGCTTGCCGCCGGAGGTCCAGGGGGTGAGCGCGTTGCCCTTCGCGGCCAGGTCCTGCAGGC
>DASQDS010000467.1:0-9987 GCA_035634075.1 Pilimelia sp.
GAACGGCGTCAAGCCCGTCGCCAACAGGACGCCGAGGAGAACCCCCGCGGCGCCCACCCCTGCGGCGCCGGGCAACAGCCAGCGGGGTTCCCGGGTCGGGGTCGGGCCCATCGGGGCGCCGCCGGGGCCGTAGACCCGCCCACCGGCCGGGCCGCGCACCGGTAGGGACTCGGTGGGGCGGCCGCCGCCCGGCGTTTCGGTGGACACCTCGCCATAGTGACCCACCCGGGCCCGGACGGGTACCCGATCAACTTACTTCGAGTAATGAATCAACAACGCAAAGTAGTATCGGCCAATATCCTTGCCTGTGGGAATTCCGTAGCGCCGTACCGTTGTGCCGTCGTTCTTTGGTCGCTAAGATTGCCAATGCGCGCCCCTATCGCCCGCTTCCCCCGTGGCAGGCGATCGGGGCGCGTCTTATTTTTCCCACGAGGGCTCGGCCGCCCCCTGCGGCAGGCGCAGCCCTCCACCGCCGGCCTGCCGCCGCGGCGCGGGGCACCCCCTGACAGGACGTGGGACGCGTCAACCGCCGCGAAACAACTGTCGGTTGGTGTTCGCGTTAGTTGACATCTGTTGGTTGCCGGCTCCTATGCTGCGTATGGCTGTCGTCGCCGGGCACAGAACGGGGGGCGCGCTCACCACGCAGCGGCCGTGATGAACGCGCGCGGCCCGCCAACGCAGCCAACGGCGTGGATCGGGCGCCCGCCCGGTCCACGCCGACCCACGTCAGGTCGCCGGCGCGCGCGTCAGATCCACCGACCGCCGAGGAGCATCCGGGCGTTCCAGTCCGCGTACGGGATGGGCTGGCCGATGAAAATCGGGTAATACCACGCGAAGCACACCGCGACGAATAGGACGTAGCCGCCGGCGATGATGGCGCCCGTCGTCCGCCGCCCCTCGTCCGCCGGGTGGCCCGGCGGCGGCGACATCATCGCCCCCAGCGCGTAGACGACTGCCATGATCAGGAATGGCAGCGCCGGCAGCACGTAGAAGGAGAACATCGTGCGGCCTTCGAGCGCGTAGTAGAACCAGGGCACCAGGCCGGCCGCGACGCCCATCCAGATGGCGCCGGCCCGCCAGTCCCGCCGGGCGATGCCCAGCCAGGCCAGCGCGGCGAGGGCGGGCAGGAACGACCACCACAGCACCGGCGTGCCAAGCAGCAGCACCTCCGACGCGCACGCCCCGCCCCCGCACGGCCCGTCACTGGAGTAGTAGAAGGCGACCGGCCGCCCCAGCAGGAGCCATTGCCACGGCCAGGACTGGTACTTGTGGTACGAGCCGAGCCCGGTGTGGAACTTGAGCGCCTCCTGGTGGTAGTGGAACAGGTTCTGCAGGTCACCGAGGATCGGGCGCTGCTCCTGGCCGCTGTCCGCCAGCCAGTTGCGGAAGTACCCGTCGTCGGTGACGAACCAGCCGGTCCACGACGCCAGGTACGTGGCGGTGAGCAGCACGCCGTACGCGAACAGCCAGCCGTACTCCGCCCGCCACGTCTCCCGCCACGGCCGCGGCACGCCGGCGGAGCGGCGGGCGCCCGCGT
Organism: Pilimelia sp.; assembly: GCA_035634075.1. Taxonomy (GTDB): domain Bacteria; phylum Actinomycetota; class Actinomycetes; order Mycobacteriales; family Micromonosporaceae; genus DASQDS01. The sequence continues at coordinate 1,538 of DASQDS010000467.1, forward strand.
CCCAGAACAGGACGAGCAGCAGGTACGCCGGGAAGAAGAAGACGGCGCTCCACTTCACGCCGAGGGCGCAGCCCAGCAGCACCGCCGCCAGCAACCGCCGCCACGGGACGGCGAACGGCAGCCGCCCGGCCCGGCCGGGGCGCGTCGGATCGAGGCCGCCCTCCAGCGCGCGCAGCCAGCGCCGGCGCCGGGCCTCCCGGTCAACCACCAGCGCACCGAACGCGGCCAGCAGGAACAGCCCGAGGAAGATGTCCAGCAGCGCGGCCCGGGAGAGCACCAGGTGGAAGCCGTCCAGGGCCATCAGCAGGCCGGCGGCGCAGCCCAGCACCGTCGAGTGGAACATCAACCGGGCGATGCGGACCAGCAGCAGCACGGAGAGCGTGCCCGCCACGACCGCCGAGATCCGCCAACCGAACTCGTTGTAGCCGTAGATCTGCTCGCCGAGCGCGATGGCCCACTTGCCCAGCGGCGGGTGCACCACGTAGCTGGCCGCGTTGTCCTTCTCGTTCCACTCCACGCCGTGCTGGAGCAGCGCCCACCCCTCGGTGGCGTAGTACAGCTCGTCGAAGATCTTGCCCTTGGGGTGGTCGACGTTGCGCAGCCGCAGCAGTCCCGCGATCAGCGTGACCACCGCGGTTGCCGCCCAGGACCACAGGTAGTCCCGTCGGGTCGGCTGGAACGGAGCCAGCCGCCGGCGGACGATCGCCGGCACCCCACCGCCGTCCGGCGGCCCGCCGCCGGCTGAATCGCCGTCCGGGTCGTGGTCGTCCGCGGAACCGGCCGCCCGCCCGTCGGCCGCGCCGGGTCGCGCGCCTGGGGGGACGACTGCCGGGTCCGCGAGGGATGCTGTCTCCGCTGCCGCCGGGGTCACCCCGCGATCGTAGGCTGCCGGAGTGGCACGTGCGTCGCCGCGTAGACGATTCTCGACCGGGCGGCGGAGAGCCGGCCCGCGCGACGAAGGGCGGAAGGCACCGTGAGCGATCTCGCCGGGGGGCGGTTGGTGCTGGTCGGGGCCCCGTTGGGCAACGTGGGGGACGCGTCCGCCCGGCTCCGGGAAATGTTGACCCGCGCCGATGTCATCGCCGCCGAGGACACCCGCCGGCTCGGCCGCCTCGCCCGCGACCTCAACCTGACCCTGACCGGCCGGGTGACCTCCTACTTCGAGGGCAACGAGGAACGGCGTACGCCGGAACTGGTCCAGGCCGTCCGCGACGGCGCCGTCGTCGCGGTCGTCACCGACGGCGGCATGCCGAGCGTGTCCGACCCGGGCTACCGGCTGGTCCGGGCCGTGCTCGACGCCGGCCTGCCGGTCACCGCGGCGCCCGGCCCGTCAGCCGTCACCACCGCCCTCGCCGTGTCCGGGCTGCCCTGCGACAGGTTCTGCTTCGAGGGCTTCCTGCCGCGCCGGCCCGCCGAACGCCGCGCCCGACTCGGTGAATTGGCGGGTGAGCCACGGACGATGGTCCTCTTCGAGGCGCCGCACCGGCTGGCCGGCGCCCTCGCGGACGCGGCCGGGGCGTTGGGCGCCGACCGGCCGGCGGCCGTGTGCCGGGAGTTGACCAAGACCTACGAAGAGGTCCGCCGCGGCCCGCTCGGTGAGCTGGCCGCGTGGGCCGGCGAGCGGGAACCCCGGGGCGAGATCACCCTCGTCGTCGCCGGCGCCCCCGCCGCGGCCCTGCCCTCGGACGCGGACCTCCGCGCCGCCGTCGCCGAGCGGGAGGCCGCGGGCGACTCGCGGCGCGACGCGGTGGCGGCCGTGGCGGCCCGGTACGGTGCCCCCCGCCGCCACGTCTACGAGCTTGCGATCACCGCGGCCGACTGAGCCCGTGTCAGGCGCCGCTTACCAGGCGGCGGCGAGGAAGCCCACGGCGAGCAGCAGCGGCCCGGCCAGGCTGCCGATCAGCGCCTGCCGCCGGGCCCGGCGGCAGGCCAGCCGGCCGGCCCCGGTCGCCCAGGCGATGCCCGCGCCGCAGAGCAGGACCAGCAGCAGGCCCAGGCCCCACCGCAGGTGCAGCGTCGGCCCGTCGGCGCTGGCGTACGCCTGGCGGCTGTCCGCGCCCACCATCCGGGCCGCCACGGCGGAACCCGGCCGGCGGTCCGCCTCCGGCGCCCCCACCAGCGCGACCCTGGGCGCCGCGAACCCGGCCGCCCGGAAATCGGCGACACACCGCTGGCCGACGCCGCTGCCGGTGCACTCCCGCACCGTCGCCGTCCCCCGATCGCCGTGCCCGACGGCCAGCCACAGCGGTTCCGCGCTGACCCACGCGAAGAACGCCGCGAGCAGGGAGAGCACCACCAGCGAGACGAGCGCCGGGCCGGCGCGGCGGGTCTCCCGGCTGCGGGGAGTGGGCCCGGTCGCCACCGCGCTTCGGTGCACCGAGGGCGGCTGCCCGACCCGCATTCGGGGGGCGGGCCAGGCGCCCGCGTCGCCCGCCACCGGCTCCGCCGGCAGCCAGAACGGCTCGTCGTCGCCGGCCGGCGCCGGATTCGGTACGGCCGTCCGCCCCGCCCCGCCGTCGTGGTCGCCCTCCTCGGATCCTGGTCGCGTGGCCGCCGTTTCGAGGGGTCGGGGGACCACGGTCTCCGCCGGTTCGTGGCCGGCGTCGGGGGGCTGGGGGGTGGCGTCGCCTGTGTGTGGGTGCTCGGGGTAGCTGGCGCTGGCGCCGGCGTTGGCGTTCGGCTCCGCCGGCGGCGGCCAGGTCCCCGGCGGCGTGTTCCTCGGCTCGCCGCGCCGGCCGGCGGCGTCGGGCCCGCCGGCCGGCCGCGGTCCGCCGGTCGTACGGTTGCCCGTACCCAGGAATGTGCCCCTGTTGCGGGCCGCGCCCGGCGCGCTGGCCGCGCCCGTGGCGGGGCCGTCCGGGGAGTGCGTATCGCCTGCGTGCGGCGGGGATCCGGTCACGATTCCCATTGCACTACGGGTTGCCCGCGGGGCCCGGCAATCCGCGGCGCGTGTCGAGTGGTTTATCCCGATCGCCGCCGGGGAGGGCGGGTCATTACGCTGGCGGCATGAGCCACGTTCTCGCTGCGGTCGCCTGGCCGTACGCCAACGGACCGCGCCACATCGGCCACGTCTCCGGCTTCGGGGTGCCCTCCGACGTGTTCAGCCGGTACATGCGGATGGCCGGCCACGACGTGCTCATGGTCTCCGGCACGGACGAGCACGGCACGCCGATCCAGGTGCAGGCCGACGCGGACGGCGTGTCGCCGCGCGAGCTGGCCGACCGCTACAACCGCGTGATCGTGGAGGACCTGCACGGGCTGGGGCTGTCGTACGACCTGTTCACCCGCACGACGACCGGCAACCACTACGCGGTCGTGCAGGAGCTGTTCGCCGGGCTGCACCGCAACGGCTACATCGTGGCCCGCACCACGATGGGCGCCATTTCGCCGTCCACCGGCCGGACGCTGCCGGACCGGTACATCGAGGGGACGTGCCCGATCTGCGGGTACGACAGCGCGCGCGGCGACCAGTGCGACAACTGCGGCAACCAGCTCGACCCCGAGCAGCTGATCAACCCCCGGTCCAAGATCAATGGTGAGGCGCCGCGGTTCGTCGAGACCGAGCACTTCTTCCTCGACCTGCCCGCCGTCGCCGAGGCGCTGGGCCGGTGGCTGGACGCGCGCGAGAACTGGCGCCCCAACGTGCTGCGCTTCTCCCGCAACCTGTTGGCCGACCTGCAACCCCGCGCGATCACCCGGGACCTGGACTGGGGCGTGCCGATCCCGCTGGACGGCTGGCGGGACAGGCCGGACAAGCGGATCTACGTCTGGTTCGACGCCGTCATCGGCTACCTCTCGGCCTCGGTCGAGTGGGCCCGCCGGTCCGGCGACCCGGAGGCCTGGCGGCGCTGGTGGTCCGCCGACGGCGAGGGGAAGGACGCCCGCGGCTACTACTTCATGGGCAAGGACAACATCGTCTTCCACTCGGTGATCTGGCCGGCGCTGCTGCTCGGCTACTCCGGCGAGGGCGACCGCGGCGGCGAGCCGGGCGAGCTCGGCCGGCTCAGCCTGCCCACCGAGGTGGTGTCCAGCGAGTACCTGACGATGGAGGGGCGCAAGTTCTCCTCGTCCCGGCGGGTCGTGATCTACGTGCGCGACTTCCTGGCGCGCTACGACGCCGACGCGCTGCGGTACTTCATCGCCGCGGCCGGGCCGGAGAGCAACGACACGGACTTCACCTGGGCCGAATTCGTCCGGCGCAACAACGACGAGCTGGCCGACAGCTGGGGCAACCTCGTCAACCGGACCATCTCGATGGCGGCGAAGAACTTCGGCGCGGTGCCGCCCGTCGGCGCCGGCGGCCTCACGGAGGCCGACCGGGCGCTGCTGGCGGTGGCGTCGACGGCCTTCGACACGGTGGGCGAGCTGATCGGCCGGCACCGGCAGAAGGCGGCGATCGGCGAGGCGATGCGGGTGGTGGCCGAGGCGAACAGGTACCTCTCCGACCAGGCGCCGTGGAAGCTGAAGGAGGACAAGGAGCGGATGGGCACGGTGCTGCACGTGGCGCTCCAGGTGGTCGCGGACGCGAACACGCTGCTGACGCCGTTCCTGCCGCACTCCGCGCAGAAGATCCACGAGCTGCTCGGCGGGACGGGCATCCACGCCCCGATGCCGTCGATTGTGGAGGTCGACGACCTGGACGGCGGGCCGGCGTACCCGATCCTGACCGGCGACTACACGACCGGCGCGCGGTGGGAGTCGGTGCCGGTGGCGGTGGGCCGGCCGCTGGCGGCGCCGAAGCCGGTGTTCCGCAAACTGGACGCCTCTGTCGTCGACGAGGAGCTGGCCCGCCTGGCCGGCTGACCGCTGCCGTGAACGCGGTCCGGCCTACCCTGACGGGGACCGTCCCGTCGGGTCCTGGTGGTGTGGCGCCGTGGTCGGTACAACAACCCAGCGGCGGCTCGCAGCGATTGCGCCCAGGGCACAGCGGTTGGGTGCGTCCAGGCGTCTCATGAGCTCGGCGAGGTGCCGCTGCATGGTCCGGACGCCGATGTAGAGGATGCCGGCGATCTGCTGGTCTGTGTGGCCCTGGACCATGAGCCGGACGAGCCGTCTTTCGTACTCCGTCGTGTCATCAGCCGACGCGTTCGCGTCGCGCATCCCGTCCCCCCACAGGTCCTGCGCGCTGTGGCGCAACGGCGGCACCCCGTGTGCGCCGAGAACTGCCCTGATGTCCGATCCGGGGATCGCCTGGTTGGCAGCTTCTCGCCAACCTCTGGCCATCGTCTTCCACTCCCGCGGCACCGGTCAATATCGTCTGCCCGACATTGCATAGCCGACGGTCGAGCCGAAGTAACGGAGTGTTACGTGATTCCCGAGACTGTGCGCCGCCATTCCCGCCCGTCGACCCCCGCGTGGTGGCGGCGACGTGTCGTCGCCGCGGGCGTGACCGCCGTTCTCGCGGCAGGTTCGCTTGCTGCGGTGGCTATGCCAGCGTCGGCAGCCGAAGTGGCGCCGGCAGCTGCCGCTCCGGAACCCGCCACGCTCGAAGCCGCCGACCAGGACGCCGCGATGCGGTTGGCGTACAAGAAGCGACGGCCCGTGCTCATCACCGGGGCGACCACCGAGATCGAACAGACCTGGGCCCTCCCCGACGGGAATCTCAAGACCGCCATGCACCTCGCGCCGGTCCGGATGCGCGGCTCGGGCGGCGGTTGGACGGACGTCGACCTCAACCTTGAGCGCAAAACGGACGGCAGTGTGGCGCCGAAGGCGCATCCGCGTGGGCTGCGGCTCGCCGGCCGGGGGGACGGCGACGTCAACACCCTGGTCACCCTCGGAAGCGGCGCGGAGACGACCTCGCTCGGCTGGCGGGGGCGCCTGCCGCAGCCGGTGCTGGACGGTGTCAAGGCCACGTACGCGGAGGTCCGCCCCGGCGTCGACCTCGTGGTCGAGGCCCGGCGGACCGGCTACGAGTACTTCGTGGTCGTGAAGAACAAGCAGGCGGCCGAAGGGCTCGCGTCGATCGCGCTGCCGTGGCGGACGGGCACCATGCGCGCGGCGACAACGGCCCGGGGCATCGAGCTGCACAAGCCCAACGAGGAGACCCCGGTCGCCACGGTGTCGGCGGCCATCATGTGGGACGCGCTCCGGTCGCCGTCGGGCGACCCGCTGCGCCAGGTCGAGGTCCCGATCTCGGTCGCGCCGGACGGCGCCGGCGGCACGGACCTGGTGGTGACCCCCGGCACCGCGTTCTTCAACGACCCGACCGTCCAGTACCCGGTCACCGTCGACCCGTCGGTCAACCTACGGCCGGCGTACGACGGGTTCGTCCAGCACAACATCGAGAACACGGACCAGTCGGCCAAGGCGGAACTCCGGCTCGGCTACTCGGACGATGCAAGCGAGGGGTGTGGGAACGGATGCCTCGCGAGATCGTTCCTGCGGTTCGACAACCTGAGCCCGTACTGGGGGGCCACCGTCGTGTCGGCGGAGCTGCACCTGTGGAACTTTCACTCCTGGTCGTGCACCGTCGCCCAATGGGAGTCCTGGCGAACAGACTCGGCCGGGACGGCGACCCGGTGGGGCAACCAACCCACGCGGCGATCGGTGGACGGCTTGTCGATCGGGCAGAAAGGGTACGGCGGCTGCGCCGACGGCTGGGTGTCGGTGTCCGTCCGCGACACCTTCCAGATGAGCCTCTCCAGCCGGTGGAGCTCGGCGACGGTGGGCCTGAAGGCGTCGACGGAGACGCACCACAACGGCTGGAAGAAGTTCCGGTCGTCGGAGGCGTCCGGCGGCACGCCGTATGTCGAGATCACCCACAACCGGACGCCGAACGCACCCACCGGGCAGGTGATCGACTCCTGCTACGTGGCCTGCGCCTCGCCGGCGGTGGTGCGCTCGGGCACGCCGCTGCTCAAGGCCACCGTCAGCGACCCGAACGGCGGCACGTTGCGGGCGGAGTACGAGGTTTACGACAATGCCAAGACGACGGTCAGGGCACGCTCCAGCGGCTCAGTGACCGGGGTGCCCAGCGGCACGGCCCGAGCGTGGCGGCTGGTGCCGACCTCCGGTGCCAGACTGCTCGACGGCACGTATCACTGGCGCGCGCGGGCCTGTGACTCGTACGGCTGCGGGGGTTACTCGGGCTGGTTCACGTTCACCGTGGACACCCAGGATCCGTCGCTGCCGACGATCAGCGCCACGCCGTACGAGGCGAAGAGCACCGGCACCTGGAACGGCGGGCCGGGTACGCCCGGCACCTTCACGATGGGACCCAACGGGGGCGCCGGCACCAGGGAGTACGTCTACCGCCTCAACGGCGGTGCGGCCACGATGGTCGGTGCCGGTGCCCAGCAACCGGAGCGGTTGACGCCCAACCAGCGGCAGGTCTCCACTGACCTGACGGGCTTCACGGCCATCAACTCCACGATAGCCCGGGTGACGAATCTGGGCCGCAACAGCAGCCAATCGCTGCGCATCACGCCCGCCGCGACGACAAATTGTGGCGACGCCGGTTGTACGTTCGCGGCGGTCGGCGGGGATGCCGGCGGCATGCGCCTCGGCATGCAGGCCGGCAAGACCTACGAGGTGGCGGGTTGGGTCTACGTCCCATCAGGGACGGGCCTGACGGCCACGTCGGAGGCCTGGGACGAGAGCATCGGCTTCTACTACAAAGTCAACGGCGTCTACTCCGCCGCATGGTCGCCGGAGGCCACCGCCGTGGACGTCTGGCAGCGGGTCGCCGTCCGCTTCCAGCTCCCCGCCGGTACCACGGAGGCGTTCGTCCGCCTGTTCAACGGCTTCGGCAGGTTGGCGACCGGCAGGCATGTGTACTGGGACGACCTGTCGGTCCGCGAGATCGTCGGCGCGAGCACGGTGGAGCTTGTCACGCCGACACATGACGGCATGAATTCGCTGTCGGTGCAGGCCGCTGACGCGGCGGGCAACCTGTCCGACCCGTCGTTCCACGACTTCCTCGTCCGCCCCAATTCCGACCTCAACTGGTACTGGTCGCTCGACCAGAACACCGGCACGGCGGCACCGTCGGCGCCGGTGAACAACCGGCCGGCGGCCTTTGCCGGGTCCGGCGTCTCGTGGTCGTCGCCGGGGCGGGTCGGGCCCGCCGCCGTTGCCCTAGCGGGCACCGGGGAGCTGACGACCGCATCGCCCGTGCTGGACACCGGCCACAACGCCGGCTTCACGGTGGCCGCGTGGGCGCGGCTGACGGACCTGTCGGCGAACCGCACGGTGGTGTCGCAGGACGGGGTCAACACGTCGGCGTTCCACCTCGGCTACCGGCGAGACCTGGACCTCGACGCGGACGGCACGGCCGATCCGGCATGGTGCTTCGCGCTGCCGGCAGCGGACGCGGTCGGGGCGGCGGAGTCGCGTGCCTGCACCACGGACTACGTGGTGGAGGGCGACTGGGTGCACCTGGCCGGAATCTACGACCCATCGACAAGCAAGATCAAACTGTACGTGAACGGCACGCCGCAGTTCAGCGG
>DASQDS010000468.1:0-6547 GCA_035634075.1 Pilimelia sp.
CGGCGGCGGCCACGGCGGCCCGGGCGGTGCCGCCCGCGCCCAGCACGGTCACGGCCGCGCCGGCGGGCACGGCGGCGGCCCGCAACACCGACACCATGCCGGGCACGTCGGTGTTGTCCGCGTGCCAGGAACCGTCCAGCCGGCGTACCAGCGTATTGGCCGCGCCGACCGCGGCCGCGACCGGCGACGCGGTGCCGGCCACCCGGAGCGCGACCTCCTTGCACGGCATCGTGACGGACAGCCCGGCCCACTCGGGGCCCAGGCCGGCGACGAGGTCGGCCAGCTCCGACTCGGCGCACTCCAGCGCGGTGTACGACCAGCCGGCGAGCCCCGCGGCGGCGTACCCCGCGTTGTGGATGACCGGCGACAGCGAGTGGGCGATCGGCTTGCCCAGGACGGCGGCCCTCATCCGCACGCCGGCCCGGTGATCACCTCGTTGGCGCACGCCTTGCGGATGTTCGCGAGGTGGCCGTTGTAGTCGTTCGCGAACAGCGTCGTGCCCTGCTTGTCCACGGTCACCCAGTACGTCCAGGCGCCGACCGGCGGGCGCATCGCCGCGTTCAGCGCGTCCTTGCCGGGGCTGCCGATCGGGCCGACGGGCAGGCCGGCGGCGACGTGCGTGTTGTACGGGTTGCGCGCGTTCTGCAGCTCGCTGGCCAGCAGGTCGCTCGAGCTCTTGCCGCTCTTGCCCTGCAGCCGCAGCCAGTAGTTGATCGTGGCGTCGACCTGCAGGCAGTTGCAGGGGAAGTCGCCCTTGTACGCGCGGGTGTACATGGCGCGGGCGGCGCGGCCCATCTCGGCCGGCTTCTTGACCTCCGCCTGCACGATGGACGCGGTGATCAGCGCCTCGTACGGGGAGATGCCGCCGCGCTCGGCCTGGACCGTCTCGACGAACTTCAGCTCCGTCGTGACGGCCAGGAACTGCTGCACCATGATTTTGAGGATCTGCGCGGCGGTGGGCTTGGGCGGGAACTCGTACGACGCCGGGAAGAGGAAGCCTTCCGCGCTGCGGACCGACGGCTTCTTGTCGAGTCGGTTGAACCACCACGCCGGCACCCCGAGCGCCACCGGGTCCCTCGCCGCGTCCTTGAACTGCTGCACCGGGATGCCGGTCGCCTTGGCCAGCCGGTCGTAGATGTCCAGGGTCATCAGACCCTCGGGGATGGTCACCCGGCTGACGACCTTGTTCTTCAGGTCGAGCAGGATGCCGAGCGCGTCGGCGGCGCGCATCTCCTTGCGCAGCTTGTAGAAGCCGGGCTGGATGTTCTTGCTCCGGGGGTTGGCGGTCGCGGCGTCGATGAACGCGCCGGCGCTCTGCACCACCCCGGCGTTCACCAGCGACGTCGCGATGTCCGACGCCGTCTGGCCGGAGCGCACCTCGACGGTGACCTCACCCTGCCCGGGCCCCGCGTAGTCCGGCGTCGAGAAGGCGCCGCGGACCTTGTCGAAGCCCCACCACGCGCCGCCGGCGAGGCCGCCGAGCAGCAGCAGCACGACGAGCATGGCGAGCACCGACCGGCCGGTCCGGCCCTGCTTGCCGCCCGGGCGGCTGCCCCGGCGCCGCCGATGCCGCCACCGTTCGCCGCGGTCACCCCGGTCCTCGAACGCGAGCTCCAGCTCGTCGATCATTACGTCCGCCTCCGCTGCGCGTCTAGCCAGCTCTGCAGAATCTCCACCGCGGCCGCCTGATCGACTACCGCGCGTTGCCGCCGCCCCCGGACCCCACGCTCGGACAGCCTACGACTTGCCACGACCGTGGACATCCTCTCGTCGGACAGCCGAACGGGCACCGGACGCAGCGCCGCCGCCAGCCGGCGAGCGTACGCGCCGACCTCCTGCGCCGCCTGCCCGTGCTGCCCGGACAGCGTCACCGGCAGCCCGACGACGACCTCGACGACGCCGTGTTCGGTGACCAACCGGGTCAGCTCGGCGATGTCCGAGGGGGGTGCGTCCGCCGGGTCGCGCGGGTCGCGCGGGAGGGTCACCAGGGGGGTGGCGAGGATCCCGTCGGGGTCGCACAGGGCGACGCCGACGCGGACCCTGCCCACGTCCACGCCGAGGCGGACACCCCGCTGGACCGTCATGAACCTCCTCGGGACGGCACGCCTCAGCCCGCCGCGCCCTGCACCGTGGCCTTCTCGACGACCTTCTCGACGGACTTTTCGACGGCCAGCAACAGGCCGGCCGCCTCCGCCGCCGGCACGCCGCCGCCCTGCGCCAGGTCGGCGTTCCCGCCGCCCCGCCCGGACAGCGCGTCCTTGACCAGCACCGCGGCCGACACGCCGCGCGCCTTGGCGGCGGCGTTCGCCGCCACGACCAGCGACGCCTTGCCCCCGGCCCGGGCCGCCACCGCGACCACCGCGGGCCGCGCCGGGTCGATCTTGCCACGGATCTCCTGGGCCAACGTCCGCACGTCGTTGCCGGCCGCGCCCTCCGGCGCCTCGGTGCCGACGAACGCGACCCCGCGCACGTCCCGGGCCTGCCCGGCCAGCGCACCGGCACCGCCCAGCACCAGCTGGGCGCGGAGCTTCTCCAACTCCTTCTCCGCGTCGCGCAGCGCCGTGACGGTCTGCTCCACCCGCTCGAGCACCCGCTCCCCCGGCACCCGGAACAGCTCCGCCAGCCGCGCCACGAGCAGGTGCTCGCGCGCCAGGTGGCCGAAGGCGTCCAGGCCGACCAGCGCCTCCACCCGGCGCACGCCCGCGCCGATCGACGCCTCCGAGAGGATCTTCACGAGGCCGAGCTGGCCGGAGCGGGCGGCGTGCGTACCGCCGCACAGCTCCCGGGCGTAGTCCCCGACCTCGACCACCCGCACCTCGTCGCCGTACTTCTCACCGAACAGCGCCATCGCGCCCAGCCGGCGCGCCTCCGCCTGGGAGGTCAGGAACGCGTGCACCTCGAGGTCGCTCATCAGCACCTCGTTGACCTGCTGCTCGACGTCCTGCAGCATGGCCGGCGACACGGCGCCCGGGGTGTTGAAGTCGAACCGCAGGCGGCCCGGCGCGTTCAGCGAGCCCGCCTGGGTCGCCGACTCGCCGAGGAAGTTGCGCATGGCCTGGTGCACGAGGTGCGTCGCGGTGTGCGCCCGCGAGATCGCCCGCCGGCGGTCCACGTCGATCTCCGCGTACGCGGGCTCCCCGGCCCGGATCTCGCCGCGCAGCACCCGGGCCCGGTGCACGATCACCCCGGGCATCGGCTGCTGCACGTCGTAGACCTCGACCCGCCCGCCCCCGACGGTGATGACGCCGTGGTCGGGCTGCTGCCCGCCGCCCTCGGCGTAGAACGGGGTCACGTCGAGCACCAGCTCCACGCTGTCGCCCTCGCCGGCCGCGCCGACCGGCCGCCCGTCCGCGCCGAGCAGCGCGCGCAGCCGGGACTCCCGGGACACCTCCTGGTAGCCGGTGAACCCGACGGGCCCGCCGTCGTCCAGCACGCCCCGGTACGCCGACAGGTCGGCGTGGCCGGTCTTGCGCGCCTGCGCGTCCGCCTTCGCCCGGGACCGCTGGTCGGCCATCAGGCGGCGGAACCCGTCCTCGTCCACCGCGAGGCCCTGCTCCGCCGCGATCTCCAGGGTCAGGTCGATCGGGAAGCCGTAGGTGTCGTGCAGCTGGAACGCCTTGTCTCCGGCCAGCCGGGCCCCGCCGGCCGACCTGGTCTCCGCGATCGCCGTGTCCAGGATCGTGGTGCCGGCCCGCAGCGTCGCGAGGAACGCGTCCTCCTCCGCGTACGCGTACGTCGCGATGCGCTCGAAGTCGGCGGCCAGCTCCGGATACGACGGCGCCATGCAGTCCCGCGCCACCGGCAGCAGCTCCGGCATGGCCCGGTCCTGCCAGCCCAGCAGGCGCATCGCCCGGATCGCCCGCCGCATGATCCGCCGCAGCACGTAACCGCGGCCCTCGTTGGCCGGCGTCACCCCGTCGCCGATCAGCATCAGCGACGTGCGCACGTGGTCGGCGATCACACGAAGTCGTACGTCGTCTGGGTGCGATTGGTTCGCCGCGTGGCCCGATTTCTCGCCGTAGCGCCGGCCGGTCAGCTCCGCGGCGCGGGCGAGGACCGGGCGCACCTCGTCGATCTCGTACATGTTGTCGACCCCCTGGAGGATCGACGCGAGCCGCTCCAGGCCCATGCCGGTGTCGATGTTCTTCGCCGGCAGGTCGCCGACGATCTCGAAATTCTCCTTGTCGACCACCGACGTGATCTCGTACTGCATGAAGACGAGGTTCCAGTACTCCAGGTAGCGGTCCTCGTCGACCTCCGGCCCGCCGTCGGGGCCGTACGCCGGGCCGCGGTCGTAATACAGCTCCGAGCAGGGCCCCGCCGGGCCCGGGATGCCCATCGACCAGAAGTTGTCCTTCTTGCCCCGGCGGACGATGCGCTCGGCGGGCACGCCGGCGCGGCGCCAGATGTCGTACGCCTCGTCGTCGTCGAGGTAGACCGTCGCCCAGATGCGCTCCGGGTCCATGCCGTAGCCGCCCTGCTCCACCGGCGCGGTGGACAGCTCCCAGGCCAGCGGGATGGCGCCTTCCTTGAAGTAGTCGCCGAACGAGAAGTTGCCGCTCATCTGGAAGAACGTGCCGTGCCGGCTGGTCTTGCCGACCTCGTCGATGTCCGGCGTGCGGATGCACTTCTGGACGCTCGCGGCGCGCCGGTACGGCGGGGTCCGCTGCCCGAGGAAGAACGGGACGAACTGCACCATGCCGGCGTTGATGAACAGCAGGTTGGGGTCGTCGATGGCGGGCAGCGGAGCGCTCGGGACGGGCGTGTGCCCATTGGCCTCGAAGTGGGCCAGGAACCGTCGCTTGATCTCCGCTGTTCTCATCGGGTGCCTTCCTGCGGGTCGTGCTCCAGAAGAAACTCGTCGTCGGGGACGGCGAAGCCCTCGGCGAACGCCTCGTGGATCTCGCGTTCCCGCTCGGCCATGCCCTCCCGGACCTCGTCTGCGAAGCTTCGCAGCGACTCCAGCAGGCCGCCAGCGGATTGCTGCACGGAGCCGGCGATGCCCTGCGGCGTGAAGGCCTGCGCCTTCTTCGTCGCGGCACGCACGACCAGCGCACCCACGGCGAGCCCGACCCCGAGCCACAGCATCCGCCTCATGCGTCCATCCTCCCTGTCGGCGCTCACGCGCCGTCCACACCCCCCGGCGGGCCCTTCAGCGGGCGCGGCGCCGTGCCTTGATCGCCGTCCGGACCTCGCGCTCGGTGTCGGCGTGCCGGCGGTTCGCCGCGGCCTTGCGGATGCCGTAGCTGAATGCGGCCACCTTCACCAGCGGGTTGGCCGCCGCCGCGGAGACCACGGTAGCGAGGTTGGCGACGTTGGCGGTGACACTCTGGGCGTGCCCGGTGATCGTGTCGAGCTTCGCCAGCTGCACGTTCACACCGTCCAGTGACGTATGCACCTGTCCCAGCGCCGTGTTGACGCCCTCGATCGTGGTGTTGACATTGCCCAGCAGGGGGCCCGTCCTGTCGGTCAAGTCGGTGATCGCCCGCGTCGCGGCGTCCACCGTGTGCCGCAGCCGCAGGATGGGCACCGCGAGCACCAGCACGAGCATCAGGAAGGCCCCGGAAGCGATCAATCCCGCCACTTCTCCAGCCTGCACGCCTGTCCCCCTTCACGTCACACGGCGGTCGGACGGCACACGAACGGCCATCCCTAGCGCCAACGTGCAGACCCTACCGTCCGTGACGGGGGGCGGCATCACGACGGTGTGGGACTGGACTCCTGAAGCGGGTCCTCGGTGAACAGAGGGTCCGGATCCTCACCGGTGAAGTCGGGATTCTGCGCCGGCTGCGGCTTGCCCCGGTCGTCGGCGATGGCGTTGCGCACCTTGATGGAGACCACCGACCCGGCGCACAGGTCCGCCAGCGCGCTCGCCTGCCCGGGCTCCACCGGGGCGACCGTCGGCCGGTTGCGCAGCGCGTCGTTGGCGCACTCGGGTTCGCGCACCCACAGGTCCAAGGTGTACTCGTCGCGCCGCCAGCAGGTGTAGTGCTCGACCGGCTGGTCCGGGCACATCGCGACCTTCCACGGCTGCCACCCCGAGGCCACCAGCGACTGCTCGTACGCCTTCGCGGTCTCCGCCGGCGAGCGCTCCGACTCCGCCCGCCGCTCCCGGAACCGGCAGTCCAGGATGCACCAGCGGCTCCCGCTGATCTCATCCTCCGTCCGGCCCGCGGCCCAGGTGGGCACCGCCAGTGAATCGAGGGCGTTGAACACGGGGTCCCGGGTGGCCGCGCGGATCCCGAAATACAGCGGTAGGGCGCCCAGCAGCAGCAAGCTGGCCACGATCAGCGTGGCCATCCGCAGCCGCTTCTGCTTCCGGAGCTGCTTGCGAAGCTCCGAGCGGGCCCCCCGGATCGCGGTCACTCCGGCGGTCAGCGGCCGCGCCGGCGCGTGACCGTGCGGCGCGCCTGGCTCGGCGGGCCGGACGGCCCCGACCCCGTCAGCCCTGACCGCGCCGCCGACAGGCGCCCCGGGCGCCCCTGGGCCGGCGGGTACGGCGAGCGCGGCGGCGGGTGCCGCCGACGCCGCCGGTGATCTCGCAGGA
>DASQDS010000469.1:0-2759 GCA_035634075.1 Pilimelia sp.
CGGCGCGAACGCGGCGGCCTCTGGGACGTCGGCCCCCACGCGCTGTCGCTGGTGCTGCCGGTGCTCGGTCCGGTGGACCGGGTGGCCGCCATGGCCGGCCCGCGCGACGAGGTGCACCTGCTGCTGGGCCACTCCGGCGGCGCCGCCAGCACCGTGTCGCTGGCGGTGGACGCGCCACCGGCCGCCACCGCGGGCGAGTTCGTCTTCTTCGGCGAGCCGGGCGTCTTCGCCGCGCCGGACGGCGACGGCACGCCGGTGGAGGCGTTCGGCCGGGCCATCGGCCGCCTGGTCGCCGGCGCGGCCGGCGGTGCTGCGGACCCCTGCGACGTGGGGTTCGCCCGGGACGTCGTCGCGGTGCTGGCGGCGGCGGAGGCGGCCCGGCGCGACGGCGTCACCGTCCGGCTCTGAGCGCCGCCGGGGCGGCCCGGCGCCAGGCGCGTGTGCGGGGGGCCGGAACGGGTATCCGGCGCGCATGAGCGTGGATAGACCACCATCGCTGGTGCCCGCCGGGTTGCTGCTGGGCGCCGGGCTGGGCGGCTTCGCCGACGGCATCGTGCTGCACCAGATCCTGCGGTGGCACCACCTCATCTCGGCCCGGGAGTCGCCGCGCACGGTAGCCGGGCTGGAGGCCAACACGGTGGCCGACGGGGTGTTCCACGCCGGGACGTGGCTGCTCGTCGTGGCGGGCGTGGCGATGCTGTGGCGGTGGGCGCGGCACCCGGACCGGCGGCCGGCCGGCTGGCCGTGGCGGGCGCTCGTCGGGCTGGTCCTGGCCGGCTGGGGCGCCTTCAACCTCATCGAGGGCGTGGTCGACCACCACCTGCTGGAGCTGCACCACGTGCGCCCCGGGCCGCACCAGGCGGCGTACGACATCGGCTTCCTGCTGCTCGGCGCGGCGCTGCTGGCCGGCGGCTGGGCGCTGCACCGCGGCGCGGGGCGCGCGCCGGTCAGACACCCCAGGAGCTGAGATGTCAAGCTGCAGTGGATTGTGTGCGGTGTGACCAGGCGGTTGTTTGGTCGTAGACGGTGGTGGTCTTGAGGCAGCCGTGGAGGATGCCGACGAGGCGGTTGCCGACCTGGCGCAGGGCGGCGTTGTGGCCGACCTCGCGGCCGCGGAGTTCGTCGTAGTAGGCGCGGACGCCGGGGTCGTGCAGGATCGCGACGCCGGCCTGCATGTGCAGGGCGTCGACGAGGCGGTCGTTGTGGATGAACCGGGCGTGGACGGTCTTGGACTTGCCGGACTGGCGGGTGATCGGTGCGGTGCCGGCGTAGTTCTTGCGGGACTTGGCGTCGGCGTAGCGGCCTGCGGCGTCGCCGAACTCTGCGAGCACCCGGGCGCCGAGGATCACGCCGATGCCGGGTTGGCTGAGGTAGACCTCAGCGTCCGGGTGCTGGCCAAAATGGGCCTCGACCTGCCCTTCGAGGGTGCGGACCTCGGTGTTGAGGGTTTGCAGAACCGCGACGGTGGCGCGGACTGTCGCGGCGTAGGCGCCGGCGACGATGTCGGCCTGGCCCAGGTGCTCTGTGCGCAGGACCTGCTGGATCGCGGTGGCCTTGGCGGGGATGTCGCGGCGGCGGGCCTTCTTCAACGCGGCGCTGATCTGCGTGACGGTCAGCTTCGCCGCCGCGGCCGGGGTGGGCGCCTTGGCCAGCAGTTCCAGGGTGTCGGCGCCGGTGAGCGTCAACACCTGGTAGGCGGCGAGGGCCGCGGGGAAGTAGTCGCGTAGCGCTGCCCGTAGCCGCAGCGTGTGGCGGGTGCGTTCCCAGATCAGGGTCTGATGTGCCCGGGCCACGACCTTGACCGCCTCGGCGATGTCGGAGTCCGCAGCGACCTGACGCAGCTGGTGACGGCGGGTCCGGACCATATCGGCCAGGGTGTGCGCGTCGGCCTTGTCGCTCTTGGCGCCCGACAATGACATGCCTTCGCGGTGCCGGGCGGCCTGTTTCGGGTTGACCCCGTAGACCTGGTAGCCGGCCGCGACCAGCGCCCTCACCCACGGCCCGCGGTCGGTCTCGATACATACCAGCACGTCGGAAGGCTTCGCGTCGTCGGGCAGGAACCTGGCGACGAGTTCGTGGAAGCGGGTCATACCGTCGACGCCCTCGGGTAACCGGGCTGCGCGTATCGCCCGGCCGTGTTCGTCCTGCACCTCCACGTCGTGGTGGTCTTCCGCCCAGTCATCGCCGACGAACAGCACTTACGGTCTCCGCTCTGCCCCGGGTCCACATCAGCAGCCCGCGGAAGACCCCAGCGCCCTAATGGACCAGTGCTCACGCCAACGCGCGGCGGGCACGACACCCCATCAGCCGTTCGTCTCCCGACCACGAACGGGGGCACGCTCTGACACCAGGACTCAACATCGGTCCAGGCGACGGGAGTGCTCACCCGCCCGCGGCTACCAGGCACCGAGTCTGCCAGCGGCTGACCCGGTAGCTCCCATTAGGCGGCCCGCACCGTGCGGCCGCGGCGCCACATTGCCGGATACGGTCACCGGCTGTCCCGGCGGGCCTGCCGGCGTGCACCGACCGCCCGGGTCGACGCCTGACGCTTGCGCAAACCCGGCCAGTCGGGACGTCGGTCGATGCGCTGCGGGCTCAGCTTCGCCGGGGGCGGCACAGCCGCCGCGGGATGGCGCGGCGGGACGTCGGCGATCCGTTCGTTCCGCAACTCCGCGGCGCTGGCCTCCGCGACCTCCGCCAACCGGTGGCTGACGCGGGCCAGGGCCTGCTCGAACACCTCGGCCTTGTCCCGGTTACGG
>DASQDS010000470.1:0-1895 GCA_035634075.1 Pilimelia sp.
CTGGGCCGGGCGTTTCCCGGCGTCTCGGTGCGCACGTCCGGGCGCGACGAGGTGCTCGCCACGGTGCCGCCGGGCGCCGCGCTGGTCGTCGCGACCCCCGGCGCGGAGCCGGTCGCGGACGGTGGCGGGTACGGGGCGGTGCTGTTGCTGGACACGTGGGCGCTCCTGACCCGCGCCGACCTGCGCGCGGGGGAGGAGGCGCTGCGCCGGTGGCGGGCCGCCGCCGCGCTGGCCCGGCCCGGTGCGCACGGCGGGCGGGTCGTCGTGGTGGCCGACGGCGCGCTGCCGGCGGTGCAGGCGCTGCTGCGCTGGGACCCGGCCTGGTACGCGGCCCGGGAGCTGGCGGAGCGGCGCGAGCTCGGCTTCCCGCCGGTGGCCCGGATGGCCAGCGTGACGGGGCCCCCGGAGGCGGTGGCCGAGTTGTTGGCGCAGGCGCGCCTGCCGGCCGGCGCGGAGCTGCTCGGGCCGGTCCCGGCCGGCCGGGAGGCGGAGCGGATGCTCGTCCGGGTGCGGCGCGGCGGGGCGGCGGCGTTGGCCCGGGCCCTGCACGAGGCGGTGGCGCTGCGGACCGCCCGCAAGGCGGCGGTGCCCGTCCGCGTCCAGGTGGACCCGCACGAGATCTTCTGACGCCGTCCGTAGACTGGGACGTCACCCCCGCACGCCAGGTAAGGAGAACGCGCGTGACCGTCCAGCCGATCCGACTGTTCGGGGATCCGGTGCTGCGCACGCCCGCCGACCCGGTGGCGACGTTCGACCGTGAGCTGCGCAAGCTCATCGACGACCTCACCGACACCATGCGCGAGCAGGCCGGCGCCGGCCTCGCCGCGCCGCAGCTGGGTGTGGGTCTGCGGGTGTTCACGTTCGAGGTCGAGGAGGTGCTGGGCCACCTGGTCAACCCGGTCCTCGACTTCCCCGACGCCGAGGAGCAGGACGGCCCGGAGGGCTGCCTTTCCATCCCCGGGCTGTACTTCGACACCAAGCGCCGGCAGAACGTGGTGGCGAAGGGCTTCAACGGGTATGGCGACCCGGTGCAGATCGTTGGCAGCGGGTTGCTGGCCCGGTGCGTGCAGCACGAGACCGACCACCTGGACGGGGTGCTGTTCCTGGACCGGCTGGACGCCGAGGCCCGCAAGGAGGCGATGAAGGCGATCCGGCAGGCCGACTGGTACGACTCGGCCGCCCCGCCCCCCGTCAAGGTCAGTCCGCACGCCGCCGGCAACCCGTTCGGGCTGGGGCGGTGACGATGCGGTTGGTGTTCGCGGGGACGCCCGCGGTCGCGCTGCCGGCGCTGGACGCCATCGCCGCCGCGGGCCACGAGCTGGTCGCGCTCGTCACCCGGCCGGACGCCGCGGCGGGCCGGGGTCGCCGGCTGGTCCGGTCTCCGGCGGCGGCGTGGGCGGACGAGCGCGGCATCGAGGTGCTGAGCCCGCGCCGCCCACGGGAGCCGGAGTTCCTCGAGCGGCTGCGCGGGCTGGCGCCGGACTGCGTCGCGGTGGTGGACTACGGCGCCCTCGTCCCGCCTGCCGCGCTGGAGAGTCCCCGGCACGGCTGGATCAACCTGCACTTCTCGCTGCTGCCGGCCTGGCGGGGCGCCGCGCCGGTGCAGCACGCCGTCCTGCACGGCGACGAGGTCACCGGCGCCAGCGTCTTCGAGCTGGAGGCCGGGTTGGACACCGGCCCGGTCTACGGGACGCTGACCGAGCAGATCCGCCCCGCCGACACGTCCGGCGACCTGCTGGAGCGCCTCGCCACCGAGGGCGCCGGGCTGCTCGTCGCGGTCCTCGACGGCATCGACGCCGGCACGGCACGCGCCCAGCCGCAGTCTCCCGACGGGGTGTCACTGGCTCCCAAGATCACCTCTGATGACGCGCAGGTGCGGTGGACGCAGCCGGCGT
>DASQDS010000471.1:0-7799 GCA_035634075.1 Pilimelia sp.
CGGACCGACGTGGCCGCCCTGATGCGAGCGGCCACGGTCGTGTTGTTGCCCTCGGACCGCGAGGGCCTGCCGGGCGTCGTGCTCGAGGCCCTGGCCGTGGGCACCCCGGTGGTGGCGACCGATCTGCCGGGCACCCGGTACATCGCCGAGCAGCTGCCCGGCATCACCCTGGTGCCGGCGGACGCGGACCCCGGTCACTGGGCGGCGGCGGTGCGGGCCGCCACGCCCCCGCCGACGGCCACGGACCGGGCCGCCGCCTGGCAACGGTTCACCGAGAGTGTCTTCTCCGTCGATCGGGCCGCCGCCGAACTCCTCACCGTCTACTCCGGGCGCCGGTAGCGGGTGCCGGTAGCGCCGTGGCGGTGAGCGTTGGCGCCGCCGCGTCGCCGGTCGCCGGCAGCACGGGGCGCATGAGCAGGTACAGGACCGCGTACTGCGCGGTCTGGGCGGCGTGCCCCACCAGGACCGCCACGGCGGCGCCCAGCGCACCCATGGTCGGTACCACCCAGGCGCACACTCCGGCGATCACGGTCACCGTCACGATGTTCACCGGGAGCTGCGCGCCGTACCGGCGGGCGCCGAGCAGCGCCGTGCCGAAGAACACCCCGACGTAGCCGACCGCCGCGGCGGCCATCAGCACCACCAGCACCTGGCCGTGGCCCGCGTACGGCGGGCCGTAGAGCATTCGCAGGAACGGCTCGCCCGCGGTGGCGGCGGCGGCGACGCCCACGGCACCCAGTCCACCGGCACACCACACGGCCCGCCGCAGCAGGCGCCGGAAATCCCCGGCCCGCCCCTGCGCGTGGTAATTGGCGAGCCGTGGACTGATCACCTCGCCCAACGAGGCGACCACAGTGCCCCCGGCGACGAGCAGGTACGCCAGCGCGGCGAACACACCAAGCGCGGCCGCGGACCCGGTCGCCTGAAGGAAGTACCGGGGGACGTTGACCGCCAGCGAGGACATCAGCGTGGCAACGCCGAGGGGTGCCGCGATGCGCAGCAGCCGCCACAGCGCCGGCCGGTGCAGCCGCGGCCGTACGGTGATGCCGAGCTCAGCCACCCGGCGGACGTCGGCAACCATTCGCGCGGCGGCCACGACGGCGACCGCGGCCACCCCCGCCTCAGGCCGGCCGGTGGCCGACAGTGCGGCGACGAAGACGACCAGCCCGGCGACCCCGCGCACGAGCATCGACCGGGCGATCAGGCCGTTGCGCTCGTGGCGCTGCAGCGCGCCGTGGAACGCGTCGAGGACACCCTCCACCGTTTTCAGCGCCACCACCGCCGCGAGCAGAGGGCCGGTGCCGGTGGGCGCGAGCCCGGCTGCCACGGCACCGAGGAGCGCGGCCGCGGCCACCGCGGTGGCCGCGATGCGAAGTCCGAGGTACGTGCCGAAGGGGAAGTCGCCGACGGCATCGGTCGCCTGGATCTGGCGCAGTTTCATCCCGACGAGGACAAAGACGGGACCGGCGATGGCGAAGGCCAGCGCGTAGCCGCCCACCTGCGCCGGGGTGCTGAGCCGGGTCATCGCGCACAGCATCCCGAACTGGCACAGGGCGTATGAGGCATTGCCTACGAGGCTGCTGGAAAAGTTGCGGCGCAGCGACGGCGCGGCGCGTGAGCCGGTCAATGACGCCCGCCTGAATGGCGGCCGCATCAATGATGCCCGCCTCACTGACGCCCGCTGCCGGGCGGCAGGCGGAATACCCGCTCGGCCATGCCCGCAAAATACCATGTGGACCGACGCCAGCTGGCATTTACCGCACGGCATCGCACCTGCGTGCCGGGCTGGCGACATCCCGGTCCGAGTCGCCTCGTCGATGTTAATCTTCGGCTGTGAAGTTACCCGGCGCCCTGGCCAAACGTGGTGCGGTTCTCACTTTCGCTTCGGTCCTCGCCGTCGCGGCCGCGCTTTCCACCGTGGCATTCGCTGTATCTTCCAATGCCGGCCTGGTGGTCCCCGGGATAGCGCTGGGACTCTTCGTGCTAGCGATCCGGTCGCCGTCGACGGCGGTGATCGGTGCGATTCCCCTCTTCCTATTCCCGGAGATGCCTGAAATCCATGGCATCCCGGGGGAGATTCTGCTGCTGATCGCCCTTGAGGCGGGTGTGCTGGTGGGCAGCGCCGGGCGGTGGCGCCAGGTCGTGGTCCCGGTCGGATTGGTGGCGGCCCTGACCGCTGTGCTGGCGTACAGCTACGCCTTTCCCCGCGCGGCGCTCTGGCCCGACCCCTCCTCCGCGCGCAACCATCTGCTCGCCCTTGTGCTGAACCTGGCGCTCATCGCCGTGGTGGCGGTCACCCGGCCGTCCCGGCTGGCCGTTCTGAAGACCCTGGGCGTCGGCGGCTGCGCGGTCGCGGTCTACCTGTCGCTGATGGGCACCACCGTGGGCGGCCGACTCACCGCGGAGGACCTCAACCCCAACGCCATCGGCCATGCCTCGGCGCTCACCACGGTGATCCTCACCGGAGTCTTCGTCGCCACCCGCCGGGCGGTGTGGCTGGTGCTGGCCGGCCCGCCGGTGCTGCTACTGGTGGCCACCCAGTCGCGGGGGGCGATGGTGGTGCTCGGGGTGGGCTGGGGCGTGCTGTGGCTCCTCGGCCGGGCGGGGCCGATCCGGGTGGCCGCCGTGGCGTTCGGCACCGTTGGCGCCGTCCTGCTGACGCAGCCACTTCAGGCCGCCATGGGAATGCTCCTTTCCAGGCGGGACGCCAGCCACCTCGACGCGACCATCCGGCTGGACCTGGTGCGCCTCGGCATCGAACTGGCCATGGCGCATCCCCTCACGGGCGTGGGGTACCGGCAGTTCTCCGTGTACTCCGGGGAAGCACTGGGCATCCCCCTCAACGCGCACAACGAGTACGTCCGCATCGCCGCCGAGAGCGGTCTCGTGGCGCTGGCGCTGTTGCTGATGATCTGCGCCCGCGTCGCCGTGCTGCGGGGCGACCCCACCACCGACCGTCCACTTACCGCGGCGCTGGCGGCCTGCCTAACGGGCCTGGCATTCTCCAACACGATGAGCGATCTGCGCTCCACGTTGACCGTCTGGGTCCTGCTCGGCCTGGCGTGGGTGGCGCGGTCCGCCGTGGCCCCTGCCGGGCCCGGGTCGGCCCTCGCCGACCCGGCGGCACCGGCCGTTCCCGCCACGCGGCGGGCGCTCACCTCAGCGTGACGCGTAGACGTAGTCCCGCAGCCATGGGCGGCGCCGGTCCGCCGGCCGGGTACGGACGGCGAAGCCCGCGCCGCCCAGCAGTTCGGTGACCGCGGCGAAGGTGCGTGGGCCCCCGGCGCCGAGCCGATCGGCCTTGAAGTCGTGGCAGGAGACGACCAGGTTCGCGATGGTCGGCAGGACCTCCAGGGCCGCGGCCAGGACGGCGTACTCCGCGCCCTCGATGTTCAGCTTCAACAGGTCCACGTGGTCCACCCCCGCCCGCGCGAGGATCTCCGTCAGCGGCCGGCCGGGCACACCGACGCCGTGACCGGCGTCGGTCAGGCTGTTGGAAACGTACGCGACCTCGTCGTCGGAGATGAACACCGGCCCCGGCCGGTCGGTGACCGCACAGTGGACCGTCGACACGTTCGCCAGCCGGTTGTGGACCACCGTCTTGGTCAGGCAGCGGTACGTGCGCGGGTGTGCCTCCACGCAGACCACCCGGCCGGTGTCGCCGACGAGTCCCGCGAAGACCCGCACCTCCTCGCCGGTGCCCGCGCCGATGTCGAGGACGACATCGCCCGGCCCGGGGACGTATCCGTAGAGGAAGGTGTCCCGGGCCGCGCGGTCGAGGATGCTGGCGGACCCGCCACCGAGCCGGGACCGCACGACCGTGCCGTCCGGGTACCGGTGGATCCAGTCGGTGCCGTCGTAGCGCACGAGGCAGGGCTCCCGGCGCCGCACCGACACCAGGAGCGACCCGAGCGGCGTGGCCAGCCGCGTCCCCACCGGCCCGGACAGGGCGGCGGATACCCGCGTTCCCAACCCGCTCATGTGATCGATGCTCCTGCCTGGCCGCCCGCGGTGTGCTCCAGATGGACCCGCCGCCGCTCGGCCGGCGGGGAGTTGCGGACGAAGACCGCCCGCCGCAGGATCGCCGCCTCATGCTCAGCGATCGACCGGACCGGCCGGGCCGGCACGCCGGCCGCCACCGTGCCGGCGGGGACCGACCGGCTGACGACCGAGCCGGCACCGATCACCGACTCCGGCCCGATCTCGATACCGGGCAACAGGATGGCGCCCATGCCGACGAACACCCGCTCGTGCAGGACGATCCGGCCGACGACCTCCAGGTCGGGGTACTTGTGCCGGAAGACGCCCGCCGAACCGTCGTGCGTCACGAACCGCACGCCGTCCGTCACGCACACGTCGTCACCGAGGCTGATCAGGTAGGGCTCGCTGCCGAAGGTGTGCCGGTCGATGCCGATCAGGCGGCATCTCTCGCCCACGGTCACGCCGATCCGGCGCGCGTACCGCACCGGATCGACACCGATCTCGACGCTGTCCCGGAGCAGCCGCAGGACGCGGGTCAGCACTGGGGGCTCCTCTCGTCTCGCGGCACGCGGGAAGACCGCGCCACACTCTGGCAGGTTAGTCCGCGATAGTGCGCGTTAAGACCCTTTCACGTCGATTGCTCGATTCGGCGACCGTCGTCTCGACCGACCGGGTCTCAGCCCCGGCGGGCGGCGGAGGCGCGCGCGGTGCTCTCGAGATGGACGCGGCGGCGTTCCGCGGGCGGGCTGTCCTTGACGAACACGGCCCGGCGCAGCAACGCCGACTCGTGATCATCCATCGAACGGATCGGCCGCGCCGGCGTACCGGCCGCCACCGTTCCGGGCGGGATCGTGCGGCTGACCACGGAGCCGGCGGCGAGCACCACGTCGGGTCCGATCTCGACGCCGGGCAGCAGTAGCGTGCCCATCCCGATGAAGACCCGGTCGTGCACGACGATCCGGCCGAGCACCTCCATGCCGGGATACTTGTGCCGGAAGAGGCCAACGGAACCGTCGTGCGTCACAAACCGCACGCCCGCGGTCACGCCCACCACGTTCCCCAGGCTGACCAGGTACGGCTCACTGCCGAAAGTCATCCGATCGATCCCGATGAGCCGGCAGCCCTCTCCCACCGTGACGCCGATCCGGCGGGCGTACCGGACGGGATCCATGGCGATGTCCAGGTGATCCCGGACGAATTTCAGCCCCCGGGCCAGCACGGGCTTCCCCCTCCTACGCGAACGGCCGGATCGGAAACACCGGTCCTCCCTGGAGGCTACTCTCCGTTTCATGTCGTTAATGGGTCTTCAGAGCCGATTGATCCGTTATAGGCCATCCCGTCGGGCTGCCGTCGCCATCGGCCTCACCGCCACCATCCTGCTGGCCGGCGCGGTCGGCGGGGCCGCGGCGGGGGTCGCCGGCGTCCGCGCGGAGCGGCACCTGCGGCAGGCCGCCGTCGTGTTCGGGCAGCTGCAGGCGCAACTGGAGGCCGGGCAGGCCAGCGCGGCCCGACGGACGCTGTCGCGCCTGCGCACGGAGACCGGCGCGGCCCGCGCGGCGACGGGCGGACTCGCCTGGCGGGCCGGCGGTGGCCTCCCCTGGCTCGGCGACGACGTACGGGCCGTCGGGACCGTCGCCGCAACCCTCGACGACCTCGTCCGCGACGGCCTCACGCCCCTCGTCAGGGCGGCCGGCTCGCTCGACCCGGCCGCGCTGGCACCGCGCGGCGGGCGGGTCCCGCTCTCCGCCCTCGGGCAGGCGGAACCCCTGCTGCGGGCCGCTGACGCCGCGGTGCGGCGAGCCCACGGGCGGGTCAGCGGCATCCCCAGCGGTGGGCTGCGGCCCGGAGTCCGGGCGGCCGTCGGCCAATTGCGTGACCGCCTCGGGCGGGCGGCCTCGGTCACCGGCACGGCTGCCCGCACCGCGGCCGCCCTGCCCGCGATGCTGGGCGCGGACGGGCCGCGGACGTACCTCATGTTCTTCCAGAACCTCGCCGAGGTACGGGCCACCGGCGGTCTGCCCGGCGCGTACGTCATCGTGCGGGCCGACCGCGGCACCGTCCGGCTGTTGGAACAGGGCACGGCCGCCACGGACATGAAGACGTTCCCGCGGCCGGTGCTGCCGCTGGGCCGCGCCATGCGGGCGCTCTACACCGACCGGCTCGCCACGTTCCCCGGCGACGTGAACTTCACACCGCACTTCCCCACCGCCGCCGCCCTGCTCCGGGAGATGTACCGGCGCCGGTCCGGCCGCATCGTGGACGGTGTGCTGGCTACCGACCCGGTGGCGCTGTCCTATCTGCTCCGGGTGACCGGGCCGGTGGCCGTGCCCGGTGGGCCGGCGCTCACCGCGCGCACCGCCGTACGCCAGCTGCTCGCGGACGCGTACGCCCGGGCCCAGTCCAACGCCGCGCAAGACAGGTACTTCGCTGACGCCGCGCGCGCCGTGTTCGACATGCTGACCCACCGGCCGGGCGACCCGCGGGCGCTGATCGCCGCGCTGGCGCGCGCGGCCGGTGAGCGACGGCTCCTGGTGTGGACAGCCCACCCGGCCGAGCAGCGGACGGTCGCCGGCACCGTCCTGGAGGGCGCGTTGCCCACCACCGACGGCGACCGGCCGACCGTGGGCGTCTTCCTCAACGACGGTGGCGGCAGCAAGCTGAGCTACTACCTGACCCACGCGGCCGAGCTCACGGAGTCCCCGTGCCGGCGCGCCGGCCGGCGCGAGCTGCGCCTTCGGGTGCGGCTGGGGACCACCGCGCCCGCGGCCGGCCTGCCCGACAGCGTGCTGGGCCTCGGGCTCGCGGGGCGGTACACGACCCGGACCAACGTCGTGGTCTTCGCGCCGGCCGGCGGCGCGGTGGGCAGCGCCACCGTGGACGGCACCGCCCGGCCGCTCGGCACCGGAACGGAGCGCGGGCGGGCGGTCGGCGTGGTGACGCTGGACCTGCGCCCCGGCTCGGCCAAGACCGTGGAGATGACGCTGCTGACCAGCGCCGACGCCAGTTCGGGCAGACCGCGCCTATGGACGACACCGGGGACAAAACCTTGGGCGATTACTGTCAAAACGCCCCGACGATGCACCCCGCAGCGGTAGCTTTTGCGCATAAAGGACATCTGCCACCGCTCATCCCTCGAGGGAGGGAACACCGTGCCGTTCCGAAGATTTCTGGTCCTGCTCGCGGCTCTCGCCACCACGCTGATCGTGGCCTCGCCCGCCGCGGCTCAGCCCTATCCGGCGGAACCGCCGGCGGGGTCCGTGTCGGCGGGCACCGTCGCACCCGGCGGCGATGTGACGTTCTCGGGTGAGGGCTTCATCCCGGGCGAGAGCATCGACATCATCGTCTCCTACGCCGACGGTTCCACCGAGTTCCTCGGCACCGTCACCGCGAACAGCGCGGGCCGGTTCTCCGTCACGGTGACGCTGAGCAAGGCCGGCGCCGCCGTCCTCGCCGCGATCGGCGAGACGTCCGGCGTCACCGTGACCGCCGCGGTCACCGTGCTCGGCGCAGCCGACGAGGACGACGCGGCCGCCGGCGGGTCCGACGACACAGCCGGCGACGGCTGGCTGCCGATCACCGGCAACAACCGGATGATGCTGGCCACCCAGCTGGGCGTCGGTGTCGCCGCGCTGATCCTGGGAGCCGCACTGCTGCGGGTGTCCACTCGGCGCCGGCGCCGCCACCAGCAGTAACAAGCAACGATTCGCGGACGGGTGCATCCGGCACAGCCGGGCGCACCCGTCCGTCGTCGACACCCACAGCGAAAGGACCCTCCGTGGCAATGCGAGTCACCGTCACCGGCGGCGCGGGCTTCATCG
>DASQDS010000472.1:0-6946 GCA_035634075.1 Pilimelia sp.
GAAGAAGTTCGAGCGCGGCGCGGTCGCCTCCGGGGCCAGGACGAGGAGGGGGGTACGGCTCTTCGCCGCCTCGGTGATGCCGGTCAGCGCGTTGGTGACGCCGGGCCCCTGGTGCACGGACAGCACGCCGAGCGAGCCGGACACCCGGGCGTAGGCGTCCGCCATGCTCGCGGCCCCGCCCTCGTGCGCGGCGGCGACGAAGCGGGCGCCGGCAGCGACGAGCGCGTTCGTGACGTGGAAGTTGCCGCTGCCGGCGACGCCGAACACGTGCCGGGCGCCGTGCGCCGCGACGACCCGCCCGACGACCTCGGCGGCCCTCACCGCTCGACGAGCGCCAGCACCCGGCAGGGGCTGCCCGAGCCGCGCACGATGGGCAGCGGGCCGGCGATGACCACGGCCCCGGTCGGCGGCAGCCGGTCCACGTTGCGCAGCTGGGTCAGGCCGTACTTGTCGTTGCCGAGCAGGAACGAGTGGCACGGGAACGGCGGATCAAACGAGTGCGCCAGCCCGGCGTCGGTGCCGACGGTCTCCACGCCGACGCCCCGGATCGAGGTCTCCTCGGCCAGCCAGCGGGCGCACTCCGTCGAGATGCCCGGCGACCGGCCGCCGTTGGCGTACCGCTCCGCGTCATCGCCGCGGGCATCCCAGCCGGTGCGGTAGAGCAGCCAGCAGCCGGCCGGCAGCGGCCCGTTCGCGCTCTCCCACGCCTTCACGTGGTCGACCTCAAGCAGGAAATCCGGGTCGGCGGCGGCGTCGCCGGTGTGGTCGAGGACCACCGCCGGGCCGACCAGACGGCCGGCTGGCACCTGCGCGACGTCGTGCCCGGCGCGCCCGGTGAGCCAGTGGATCGGCGCGTCGAAGTGGGTGCCGGTGTGCTCGCCGGTGGTGATGTTGTTCCAGTACCAGGCCGGGCCGCGCTCGTCGTACCGGCTGATCTCGGTCAGCGCGAACGGCCAGGTCTGGCCGAACTGCTCGGGCAGCGCCAGGATCGGCGTCTCCGCCGACATCGGCGCGGTCAGGTCCACCACCTCGACGGTGCCGGCGGACAGCGCGGCGACCAGATCCCGGAGCACGGCCATGCTCGGACCGTAGGCCGCGGCCGGCGCCGGGTCAACGACCGCCGCCGGGTACGGGGTGCACCCGTACCCGGCGGCGGCCTTGCCGGTCTACCCGCTACTCGGCGCGGATGTTGTCCACGAGGACGTCACCGCCGTTGAGGAAGATCCAGACCGCCCGGATCTGGCTCGGGTCGAGCGTGACCCCCACCCCGCAGCTGATCTCGTCGAGCTCCTCGGTGACGGTCCGGCTGGAGTTCGCGTTCGTCCACGACCACAGCCCGCCCTGGCACCAGGACATGGCGTCGCCGACCTGCACCGCGATCTCGCCCGACGTACCGGTGGCGCCGGTCTTCACGTCGAACTTCAGCCGGTGCGCGCCGGTGATGTCCAGCGGCTCGGCCAGCGTGCGGCCGAACCAGTTGCCGCCCGTGGGCGTCAACACCCGCAGCCCGTGCGCGCCCTCGGTGTGGAAGGCCGTGGATTGCTCCACGGTGCCGCCGTCCACCGTGTTGGCGACCGTGAAGTCCTCGGTGCCCGCCTCGAAGGAGAACAGCGTGCGCTCGGTCGGCAGCACCGGGTCGGTCGGCGCGGCGTCCCCGCAGGTGAGCACCGGCGCCGCCCAGGTGGTGCTGTCGTTGATCGTGGTGCCGTCGGGCGCCGCGGCACTGCCGGTGGTGACGAGCCGCAGCCAGTTCGCGCCGGTCAGGTCGGCGGTCAACGTCCGGGGCGCGTCGTCGGCCGTGACGGGTCCGCTCGCCGCGGCGGCCACGTCGTCGGCGTACACCGTGAACGTCGCCGGCACGGTCGTGGTCGCCGCGTCGTCGATGCCCACGTCGGTGACCAGCTGGGAGCAGCGGCCACCCAGGTAGTAGACGATCTCGCTCGGGGCGGTGGTGCCGATGCCCCGGGTGTAGACCCGCCCGCCGATGGTGATCAGCGCGCCGTCGCCCTGGCCGTCCCCGCCGTTGTTCTGGTCGAGCTCGACGGGGCCGCGGGCGTTGACGGAGCTGACCTGGAGCACCGTGCTCAGGTGCCGCCGGCCGTCCGCGGGCGCGTTGACGACGATGCTGACGACCTCGCTCGACGTGGTGGCCGCCGTCCGGCGGCGGCCCCAGGTGTACGCGGCGTTGATCGTGATCGGGTAGCGGCCCGCCGCGGTGCCCGCGGGCACCTGGACCGTCCACGTCGTCGTCAGCGTCCCGTCGGTGCGCAGCTCGCGGCGCCGGTTCCCGGTCGACGCGGTCACCGTCCACCCCTCGGGCGCCTGTGCGCTGACGCGGAGGTTCCGCAGCTCACCGACGCCGCGGTTGGTGACCGTCGTGGTCAGGGTCCCGCCGCTGGTCCCGCCGGGGACCAGGGTGCCGAGGCCCGCCCCGACGGTGACCGACGGCGCCACCTTGGCGGTGTCGCGGATCGGCCGTACCCGGTAGACGACCGTGCCGTGCGCCGGCACGCCGGCGGAGATGGTGGACCTGGCCTGCCGGACGTCGCCGCTCCACACGTCCTGCAGCCGGTACGCCTTGGCGCGCTTGAGCCCGGTGGCGCTGGTCGGAACGCTGACCGTGGCCAGCGAGTCGGTCGAGTTGTAGAGCGCGATCGCCCGGTCGCCGTTGGCCAGCGGCTTGTCGAGCACCATCAGGCCGCCGGTGTTGGACACCACGGCCCCCTGCACGCCCAGCCGGTCCTGGTCGATGGCGATGATGTCCCGGTTGCCGAGGATGGCCATCGTCGCCGGGGAGGCGGTCCGCAGGTCGGTGCCGATCAGCAGCGGCGCGGCCATCATCGCCCACATGCTCATGTGGGTGCGGTACTCCGTGTCGGTCATGCCGCCGTTGCCGATCTCCAGCATGTCCGGGTCGTTCCAGTTGCCCGGCCCGGCGTACTGCGCCAGCGTGGCGTTGTGCGCGATGATCGTGCGAAGGCTGGACCAGTTGTCGCTGATGTCGCCGGTGGTCCGCCACAGGTCGCCGACGTCGGCGGCCCACGTCCACGGCTGCGACTGGCCCCACTCGCAGATGGCGTACACGATCGCCCGGCCGGTCTTGTCCAGCGCCTCGCGCATGGCGGTGTAGCGCCGGATGAAGTCGGCCTGCGTACCGTCGGACTGGTTGTTGCAGTTGTCGTACTTGAGGTAGTCGACGCCCCAGTCGGCCCAGGTCTGGGCGTCCAGCTCCTCCCGGCCCAGGCTGCCGGGGTAGCCGGCGCAGGTCCGGGTGCCGGCGTCGCCGTAGATGCCGAGCTTGAGGCCCTTGCTGTGGACGTAGTCCGCGACGCCGGCGATCCCGCTCGGGAACTTCACGGGGTCCGGCACCAACCGGCCGTCGGGGCCGCGCTCCCGCAGCGACCAGCAGTCGTCGATGTTGACGTACTGGTACCCGGCGGCCTGCAGGCCGCTGGACACGATGACGTCAGCGGTCTCCTTGATCAGGGTCTCGCTGACGTCGCAGCCGAACGCGTTCCAGTTGTTGAAGCCCATGGGCGGGGTGGGCGCGAGCGTCGCCGGGGCGGCGGGCGCCGGCGCGGCGGGCAGCGGCGCCGCTTCCGCGGGCGCCGCCGTGATCACGGTCCCGGCGACCACGATGGACCAGCTGAGCAACGCGGCGCCAACCTTACGGCCGCCAACTTTGCCTATCACACGTACCTCCAACAGCGGCGAACCGCGCCGTGCTCGGGTGGAAAGCGGGTGGAGTGAAAGACCGTGACGAACCTCGGCGCAATCGGGGGGATCGATCGGCGCGAAGCCGCCGACGCGCCAAGGCGCCCCGGCGTGGGTCCACAATTTGTGGACGGTACGCGGTCCTCGTGACGCCCGTCAATCTCCACTTAACCGGTTCGCGCACCGTGCCGAAATTGATCAGCGCAGTGGCCAGAAGCCTCCGCCGCCGCGGGCGCTAAGCCATCCGACGGCGCGACCAAACATTTCTCAGATGGTGGAAAGTCACGCTCGACGACACAGCCATAAGCGCCAAGATTGACGTCCCACCACCCCCGGGAGCTCAGCCGCGCTCGGCCAGCCGGCGGCGCCGCCGGTAGTCGACGATAACGACGGTCAGCAGCGGCCCCCAGAGCACAATCGGGGCATAGGCGGCCGCCACCACGCCGCCGCTCGGGCCCACACAGGTCGGGGCGCCGGGCTGTACCGGTCGAAGGCGCCGTTGAGGATCGCCCAGGCGTACACCGACCAGATCAGCGCCGCGCCGGCGGAGGCGACAGCGACGACCGGCCGGGCGGGCACGGTCCGGCCGCCGAGCACCGGCAGCCAGCGCGGGAACACCACCCCCCACCGCTGCACCAGGCCGATGGTCAGCAGCGCAGCGCCGAACGAGACGACGGACAGCCCGGCGATGTAGACCGGCTCCCACGCGCCCATGGCGTTCGGCGGGCAGCCGGGGATGGTGCCCTGCCGGACGGGGACGGCGATCCGCCATACCGCGGAGGGCAGCACGCAGAGCGGGACGAGGTAGGCGGCGAGCCTGATCGCCGCCGGCGCGCCGCTGAAAGGAAAGGCCGACCCCGCCGTCACTGAAGATGCGCTGGGCGCCGACGACGCGAACAAGTTGCCGGAGCCGTACACCACCGCGTTCTGTGTCGTCGGCAATCGGCGCGTCAACGGGCAGCTCTCGCAGAGGACCTACCCGTTGATGCTCCTTCTGCCGCCCACCAACGGCCCTGGCATAGCGGACACCCCGCCGCCACCCGAACGATCCCCGAACGGCGAAAGTCGACACGACCTGACCCTGCGGAATTGACGCCGGCGCGGGCGCCGCTACGACACTCGGGCGGCCACCGTGGTCACCCGCAGCCGGCCGGGGTGGGCTCGCCGGCGCTCCCGGCGGAGGTGGCCAGGGTGGCGCAGAGCTGGCGCCGGACCCGCTCCGGGTCCAGGTCCCAGACCACCACCGCGGCGTCGGCGCCGCCGGTGGCCAGCAGCGGGCGGGTCGGGTGGAACGCGACGGTGTTCGGGTCGCCGGACAGCCCGGTGAGCCGGGCCACGGACGCCCCGGTCCGCGCGTCCCACAGCCGTACGACCGCGTCCATGGTGGAGATCGTGGCCAGCGTGCCGCCATCCGGCGAGAACGCCACGGCCCGCACCGCGGCGGTGTGCTGGATCGGTGCGCCGACGACGTCGAAGGTGGTGGCGTCCCGTACCTCGACCCGCCCCTGCCCCCCCGCCACCGCGATCAGCCGCCCGTCCCGGCTCATGCCGAGCCCGACGACGCTCTGCCCGGGGTCCCGGGCCAACAGCTCACTCCGGTCACTCGTCCGCCAGCTGCGTAGCCGGGCCTGAGAACGGGGCTCCGGGTTGGTCAGAATGACGGAGTTGACGGCGGCGACCAGCCGGTCGCCGGTGGGGCTCAACGCCAGCCGGGCCTCGTCCCGGGGTTGCAGGGCGATGACGCCGCGCTGGCGCAGCGTGCCCGGGTCGAGCAGGTGCACCCGGGTCGCCCCAACTTCCCGGCCGCCACCGTGGCGGTCGGGGTCGGCGGCTGGGTGCTGACCGCGAGCACCGACCCGTCCGCCGCGTAGGTCGCGTTGGCGGCCTCGACCCCGGTGCCGAGCCGGACCGCGGCGCGCTGCCGGCCGGCGGCGTCCCACAGGCGCACCGTGCCGGCCTCGTCGGTGGTGGCCACGGTGCCGTCGGGCGCGTACGCGGCGCTGGTCGGCCGGGCCGGGTGCCGCAGCGTGGCGGCGGCCGAGCGGCTGGCCAGGTCCCAGATTCGCCCAGCACCGTCGGTGCTGGCGCTGGCCAGCCGCTCGCCGTCGGGATGCCAGGCCACCGCCGTCACCAACCTGGGGTGCCCGAGCCGGCCGGCGGGCCCGCGGAGGAGCAACGTCGGCGCGCCCAGGCCGGTGACGGCGACGACCCCGCCGTCGGCTGAGACGGCGATGTCGGCCATGGCGCCGCCGATGCCGAGGAGCGGCTGCAGCGCGACGGTGCTGCGCACGTTCCAGCTGTCCACCTCCCCCGACTCGTCGCCGTCCGCCAGGACCGCGCCGGCGGGGGTGACCGCCAGCGGGGACTGGTCCCGGCGGTCCTCGGCCGTGGTGACCGACCGCAGCTCCCGGCCGGACGGCAGCTCCCAGCGCCGGATGACACCGTCTGTCCCGGAGGTGAGCAGCATGTTGTCGGGCCCGAACGCGAGGTACATCGCGCCCGGCGCGGTGGCCACCGGCGCGCCGCCCGCCAGCCGCCACACCCTGGCCTCCTGGGCCGCGCCGGTGATCTCCGCCACGTACGCGTTGTCCGGGCTGACCGCCAACGCGCGCGCCAGCGAGATCCGCCGCCCGATCACGATGTCGCCGACCCGCCGGCCGGTCGCCGGGTCCCACGCGCCGAGCCGCGCGCCGAGCGGGCCCACCATCGCCTGGGTGGCCAGCACGGCGCGCGAATCCGTGCGCCAGGCCACCGCGCCGGCCGCCGGCACGGTGTGCAGCGGCCGGCCGCTGGGCACGGCCCAGATTTTCACCCCGTCCCGCTCGAGCGAGCCGGACGCGAGGTACCGGCCGTCGGGCGAAAACCTCACCGAGGTGACGTACTGCTTCCGGGAGTGCCGCAGGTCCCCGCCAACCCGGCGCAGCGTGGCCGTGTCCCACAGCCGCACGGTGCCGTCGGCGTGCCCGACCGCCGCCAGCCCCCCGTCCGGGCTGAGCGCCACCGACCAGCCGCCCGGCCCGGTGCCGAGCTCACCGACGCTGTCCAGCGTCTGCGCCGAGAGCAGGGCGCCGCGCGCCTCCGGGGTGGGCGCCTGCCGCCAGGCGGCCACCGCGGCGCGCATCGACGCCAGGTGGTCGGTCTCCGTGGCCACCAGCGACTCCGCGGCGAACCTGCGGGACTCCGCCTGCGCCGCCCGGTCGGCGGCGGCGCCCCGCTGGTGGAGCGCGACGGC
>DASQDS010000473.1:0-22977 GCA_035634075.1 Pilimelia sp.
GGCCGGGCCACCGCCGCCCGCCACGCGGGCAGGTCCAGCCGGCCCAGCCGGTCCACCGGGACCTCGACGGCCGTGCCGCCGGCCGCCTCGTGGCGCCGCGCGGCCTGCAGCACCGCCGAGTGCTCGATCGCCGAGTGCACCAGAGTGGACCCGGCCCGCGCCCGGCCGGCGAGTCCGCCCAGGACGGCGGTGTGCGCGGCCGCCGTCCCGCTGGCGGCGAAGGTCACCTCGTCCGGGCGTACCGCCAACGCGGCGGCGACGGCGGCCCGCGCCCCGTCGAGGAGCTGGCGTGCCCGGCGGGCCGGGGCGTAGAGGCGACCGGGGTCGACCCAGCCGTCCGCGAGCGCGGCGGCGAGCGCCTGTCGCGCCACCGGGTGCGGGGGAGCGGCCGTCGCCGCGTCGAAGTAGGTGGGCTCCGGCCCCTGGTTCATCTTTCGACCGTATCGTCCCTGGTGTGGGCACCCCGGGCCCGGTCTGGCGAACGTGGTCGAGTAGTGTGCGACCGACGGAGACGCCTTGGCGGCTAAGGAGGCAGCACCAGGTGGTCGCAAAGCGTTCGGGGCCTCGCCCCGCCCGGCTGGCCGGTCTGGCGTTCAGCGCCGTGGCGGTGCTCACCCTGCTGTCCGGCTGTGACGTCGGGAGCGCCTTCGGCGGGTTCGGTTGGCCCGAGGAGGGCATCTCCAAGGACGCGCACCGGATGTACGACCTCTGGGTCGGCTCAGTCGTCGCCGCGCTCGCGGTGGGCGTGTTCGTGTGGGGCCTGATCTTCTGGTGCGTCATCCGCTACCGCAAGCGCGGCGACGAGCTGCCCGTTCAGACGCGGTACAACGTGCCGATGGAGACGCTCTTCACGGTCGCGCCGTTCCTCGTCATCGCGGTGCTCTTCTACTACACGGCGATCGTCGGCGCGGACGTCGACCGGCTGTCGAAGAATCCGGACGTCGTCGTCGAGGTCGTCGGGTACAAGTGGAACTGGCAGTTCAACTACCGCGACGGGGTCGGGGTCGAGGCCGAGACGGAGGCCTCCACGCTGGGCTCCAGCGACTACATCCCCGTTCTGGTGCTGCCCCGCGACCGGACGGTGCGGATCGAGGAGATCAGCCGCGACGTCGTGCACTCGTTCTGGGTGCCCGAGCTGCTGTTCAAGAGGGACGTTTTCCCCGGTGACCTGCGCAACACCTTCGAGGTGGTGCTCGACCGCGAGGGCGCCTACGTCGGGCGCTGCGCGGAGCTGTGCGGGACGTACCACTGGGCGATGAATTTCGAGCTGCGGGTCGTGTCGCCGGAGCAGTACGACGACTTCCTCGAGGCCAAGCGGCAGGGCAGCTCGACGCCCGAGGCGCTGCGGTCCATCGGCGAAAATCCGTTCGCCACGACGACGCTGCCGTTCGAGTCGCGGCGCGAGCAGGTCGACCAGGCCGGAGTGGGTGGCATCAATGCGGACTGAGTACAAGCTCTTCGGGCTCATCTCGGCCTTCCTTTTCCTGGCCTGCGGCGTCTACGCGGCCTACACGGCGCTGGAGGACCGCCCGGTCAACCCGTTCGAGCGCATCGACTGGGCCGGCACCATCGGCCTGCTGCTCTCCGCGCTCCTCACCTCGATGCTGGGCGGGTACTTCTGGTTCGTCTCGCGACGCATCGACCTGCGCCCGGAGGACCGGCCCGACGCGGAGATCAGCGAGGGCGCGGGCGAGGTCGGCTTCTTCAGCCCCGGCAGCTACTGGCCCTTCGGCCTGGCGCTGTCCGCGGCCGTCGCCGGGCTCGGCCTGGCGTACCAGCAGTGGTGGCTGGTCGCCGCGGGCATGATCGCGGTGGTGCTGGCGGCGTCGAGCCTGATCTTCGAGTACTACAGCGGCACGCGCCGCACCGCGGAGCACTGACGCTGGCGGCGTCCGCCGCGCTAGCGCGCCGCTGCCGCCGTGGCCGCGAAGTCGCGGAAGCGCGAGACGGCGCCCCCGGTCAGGGCGGGGCCGTGCCCGAACACCGCTACCCGGAAGTCCAGCCCGGCGAGCCGTCCGATGCTGGCGGCCGCCAGCGCCGGGTCGAGGGTGACCGCCCGCGGCGGCGTGCGGACCCGGCCGAACAGCACGTTGGCGGCGTCCCCGGCGAACAGCACGCCGCCGTCGCGTTCGAGTAGGAACGACAGGTGCCCGGGGGTGTGGCCGGGCGTGTGCACGGCCCGGATGCCGGGGATCCCGGTCGGCCCGTCGCCGTCCAACGCCCGGTGCACGGCCGCCGGCTCCGCCTTCAGCAGGGGCGCGGTGAGCCGCATGAGCAGGCTGTGCAGCGGCTGCGGCCGGGCCCCGCTGATCACGGGTGCGTCGGCGCGGTGGGCGACGACCTCGGCGCCGGTGCGCCGGCTCAGCTCGGCGAGCGAACCCATGTGGTCGGGGTGCCGGTGGGTCAGCAGGATCGCGCGGACGTCCGACAGGTCGTGGCCGGTCCGCCGCACCGCGGCGGCCAGCCTGCCGGCTTTGCGGGGCAGTCCGGTGTCCACCATGACCAGCCCGCCGTCCACGGCGATCAGGTGCGCATGGACGTACCCGATGCCGACCTCCCACACGCCGTCCGCAATCCGCCGCACCCGCCGCTCCCTCCGTTGCCCCCATCCTCGCCGACGGACCGGCCGAGAGCGGGGCAATCGGTGCAGGGAACCGACATCCGGGCCGCGGG
This sequence comes from Pilimelia sp., assembly GCA_035634075.1. GTDB lineage: Bacteria > Actinomycetota > Actinomycetes > Mycobacteriales > Micromonosporaceae > DASQDS01. The sequence continues at coordinate 2,674 of DASQDS010000473.1, forward strand.
CGGTCCGGGCGTCAGGCGGCGCGGCGCTGCTGCGGGGCGATCCGCGTGCCCCGCGGGCGGCTCCACGACCAGACCACGATCGGGGCCATGACGATCGCAGTGCCGCAGCCGTCGCACAGCAGCTCGGGGCAGTCGTCATCGTGCCCGCCGAGCCCGGGCGGCGCCTGGAACACCGTTTCCGCCTGGCAGATCGCGCAGTACATCTCGTTGTCGGCCATCGGGTATCTCCTCCAAGGGTCGGAAGCTGGAACTACCCGGATGTAATTCACATTGCCACCTGCCGGGGCGCCGGTGCGGGAGCCGGCGCGGCGTGTCGGGGGCGGAGACGACCGCGCCCGCCCGGGATAGTCCCGGACGGGCGCGGCTACGCGATCGGCGTGGTGCTCAGCGGCGGCTGGAATCCTCCAGCTCCTCCTGCTTGCCGCGCGGGCTCACCGGCGGGTGGCCGGGCGAGACCGGGGCGTCGGCCGGCCGTTCGATCGGGTAGAAGAAGCCCTTGATCGCCGGGCCGAGCGCGCCCAGGCGGTTCATCTTCTTGGGCACCACCCAGCCGGCGTAGTCCAGCTCGGCGTGGCCGTGCTCGTCCGCCGGCGCGAGCGGCTGGTGCACCTCGATGAAGCGCCCGTCCGGCAGCCGCCGGATGATGCCCGTCTCCACCCCGTGCACGAGCACCTCGCGGTCATGCTGCTGCAGTCCGAGGCAGATCCGGTAGGCCACGTAGTAGGCCAGCGGCGGCACCAGCAGCATGCCGATCCGGCCCGCCCAGGTCATCGCGTTGAGGCTGATGTCGAACGTCTCCGAGATGACGTCGTTGCCGCCGGAGAGCGTCAGCACCAGGTAGAACGCGACGGCCATCGCGCCCAGGGCGGTGCGGTGCGGCACGTCCCGCGGGCGCTGGAGCAGGTTGTGGCTGCGCTTGTCCTTGGTCAGCCGGGCCTCGATGAACGGGTAGAGCAGAGGCAGAACTGTCAGGATGCCCGGCAGCACGACCGTGGGCCAGAACACCGGCGACACGGTATGCCCGAACGCCCGGATCTCCCACGGCGGGAACAGGCGCGTCGAGCCGTCGAGGAACATGACGTACCAGTCCGGCTGGCTGGCCGCGGAGACCACAGCGGCCTCGTACGGGCCGAACAGCCACACCGGGTTGATGACCAGCAGACCGCCCATCAGCGCGATCACGGCGGCCACGATGGCGAAGAAGCCGCCCTGCTTGATCGCGTACCGGGGGAACATCCGCTCGCCCACGACGTTCCGCTCGGTCCGGCCAGGGCCGGGCCACTGGGCGTGCTTCTGCTTGAAGACAAGGCCCACGTGGGCTGCGATCAGGCCCAGCAGGATGGCCGGGATGAGCAGCACGTGCGCGATGTAGAGGCGCGGGATGATCTCGCCGGTGCCGGGGAACTCCCCGCCGAACAGCGAATTCGCCACCCAGGTGCCAACGACCGGGACCGACAGAATGATCGCGTGCGTGATCCGCAGGCCGGTGCCGGACAGGGCGTCGTCGGGCAGGCCGTAGCCGGCGAAGCCCTCCACGAAGCCCAGCCAGAAGAGCAGGATGCCGATGACCCAGTTCATCTCGCGGGGCTTGCGGAAGGCGCCGGTGAAGAAGACCCGCAGCATGTGGATCACGATCGAGGCCATGAAGACAAGCGCGGCCCAGTGGTGCATCTGCCGCATGATCAGGCCGCCGCGCACGTCGAACGACAGGTTGAGCGCCGTCTCGAACGCGCGGGACATCTCCACGCCCCGCAGCGGGGTGTAGCTGCCGTTGTAGACGACCTCCTCCATCGACGGGTCGAAGAAGAGGGTCAGGAACGTGCCGGTCAGCAGCAGGATGATGAACGAGAACAGCGCGATCTCGCCCAGCAGGAACGACCAGTGGTCCGGGAACACCTTGTTGAACAGGGCGCGCAGCGGGCTGGCGATCTGCAGCCGCTCGTCCACCGCGTTCGCCGCTGTCCCGGGCATCGCCCGGACGTCGACGGTGCGTCGCTTTCTCATGGCCGCTCCCAAAAGCCGGGCCCGATCGGGACCTTGTAATCCGATTGCGCCACGAAGAAGCCCTCGTCGTCCACGGTGATGGGCAGCATCGGCAGCCGCCGGGTGGCGGGGCCGAAGATGGGCCTGGCGTTGTCGGTGATGAGGAACTGCGACTGGTGGCACGGGCACAGCAGCCTGTTCGTCTGCTGCTCGTACAGGCTGGCCGGGCAGCCGGCGTGGGTGCAGATCTTCGAGTACGCCACGAAGTTGCCCCACAGGCCGCCGGCGTTGATCGGGTACAACCGCTCGCGGAGCTGCTCGGCGTCCTGGCTGCGCAGGTGGATCAGCAGGGTGGGCGAGTCGGCGTGCTCGTTCGACGCGCCGTTCGGGATGCCGGGGAATACGGTGATCTGCCCACCTGCGCTGACCTCCTCCGGCCGGATCGGTGCGCCGTCGTGGTGGGTGAGCCGGATGCCCTCGCGCCACGCGGTGGTCATCATCGGCGGGCCGCCGCCGTCGGAAACCGGCTTGTGCGGGTCGCGGATCATGCCGCCGATCAGCGGCGCGGCGATCGCGGCGCCGACCGGGGCCAGCCCGGCCAGCAGCGAGAGGCCGAGCGCCTTGCGGCGCTTGAGGCCCAGCTCCTCGCCCATGTAGAGCAGGGTCGCCGTGGTCACCCGCCGGTCCTCGGGCGTGGAGGCCCCGTCGTGCCGGTCCTGGATCGAGATCTCGTGCGGCAGCAGCTTCTTGCCCCACGTCATGATGCCGAAGCCCACCGACGCCAACGACAGCCCCAGCGTGAGGCCCAGCATCGGCGTGTACAGGTTCGGCGCCCAGGCGGTGCGGTCGTACTCCCAGGGCCACAGGATGTAGATCAGGACGAACGCGGTGGCGAACAGGCCGGTGAGCAGGAAGAGGGTGATCACCACGCGCTGCAGGCGCCGCTCGCCCTTGGTCCCCGGCACGGGGAACGGGGGCTCGTAGTGGACGATCTCGATGCCGTCCTGGCGGGCGCCCTCCCGGACGATGTCGAACCGCGTACGGCCCTCGTCGTCCACGTCCACCGCCGTGGTGACGGAGGGCGAATCGGTGGTCTGGGCGCTCATGACTTCCCCGCAATCCACAGCGTGGCGAACACCAGTGCCGTCATCCCGATGAGGAACACGGCCAGGCCCTCGGTCACCGGCCCCAGCCGGCCCAGGTGCCAGCCGCCCGGCTCCTTGTCCTGCTGCAACGTCTTCACGTACGCGACGATCTGCCGCTTCTCCTCCGGGCTGAGCTGGTTGTCGCCGAAGACCGGCATGTTCTGCGGGCCGGAGAGCATCGCGCCGTAGATCTGCCGCTCGGTCGCGTGGGTCAGGGTCGGCGCCCACTTGCCCGACGACAGGGCCCCGCCGCCGCCGCCGAAGGTGTGGCACTGGGCACAGTTGAGCCGGTACAGCTCACCGCCGTGGGCCAGCGCCTCGCCCTCGGCGTCGTCGTCGCCGGTCGGCGTGAGGGGCCCACGCGGGATCTGCGGGCCGCCACCCAGCTCCTGCACGTACTGGGCGAGCTGCTGGATCTCCTCGGGCGAGAACTGCACGGGCTTGCGCTGGGCCTGCGCCTCCTGCCGGGCCATCGGCATCCGCCCGGAGCTGACCTGGAAGTCCACCGAGGCCGCGCCGACGCCGATGAGGCTCGGCCCGCGGCCCTCCACGCCCTGGGCGTTGCGGCCGTGGCAGCTGAGGCAGCTGGTGTCGAACAGGTCCTTGCCCCGCTCCGCCGCGGTGGACAGCGAGACGTCCTCCGCGGTCGCCATGCCGGGCGCGAACGCGATGTATGCCCCACCGGCCAGCAGGAGCGCGGCGGCCATCCGCAGGACCGCGCCCAGCCGCCGCCGGGCGCGGCTCGGCGGCCCGCTGGCGCGGCTGCGCCGGGCCCATGGGGCCCCCCGGCGTGGATCCCGCCGGTCGGCCGGGTTGTCAGCAGTCATGGCCTGTGTCTCCTGGGGTTCTGGCCGCGGTCTTCAAGAATGCCTTCGTGGTGTGGACGGCGTGCGGACGCGGAATGTGACCGATCCGCATCATGATCACTTCAGCCAGTAGATCATGAGATAGAGGGCGATCCACACCACGTCGACGAAGTGCCAGTAGTACGACACCACGATCGCCGAGGTCGCCTGCGCCGGGGTGAACCGGCCCATCGTGGTGCGGATCATGTAGATGACGAAGGCGACCAGCCCTCCGGTCACGTGCAGGCCGTGGAAGCCCGTCGTGAGGTAGAAGACCGACCCGTAGCCGTCGGAGTTGATGGCGATGCCGTCGGCCACCAGGTTGCGGTACTCGTTGGCCTGGCCGAGCACGAAGATCAGGCCCATCACGAACGTCAGGGTGAACCACCGCCGGACGCCGTGCGCGTCGCCCTTCTCCGCGGCGAACACGCCGTACTGGCAGGTCACGGACGACAGCACCAGGATGACCGTGAAGACCGTGGCGTACGGGATGTTGAGCTCGTGGGTCCGCTCCGCCCACAGCTCCGGCTCCGCTCCGCGGATGAAGAAATACATCGCGAAGAGCGCCGCGAAGAACATCAGTTCGCTGGAAAGCCAGACGATCGTGCCTACGCTGACCATGTTGGGTCGGGTCAGCGAGTGGATCCGGCTCTTCTCAATGGCTGGGGCCGCAGTCACGCGGTCATTATTGCCCCCGATCACGGCGCTTCAACGCCGGGGTGGCCTCCGACCGCGTGTCGTAGGTCGCCCGGCGCCGCACGTCGGGCCCCGGATAGCCTGCAGGGCGTGCCGTACGTCGCCGTCGCCGCCGCCACAGCCGGCCCGCCGCCCGCCTGGGCCGCGGCCGGCCTGCCGGCCCCGTCGGTGTCCACGCTGGTGACGGGCGTCAATCTGACCAGCGGCATCGCCGTGGTCCTGGTCCTGGCGGCCGGCTGCTACCTGTACGGCGTCCACCGGCTGCGCGCCCGCGGCGACCGCTGGCCGCCGGGGCGGACGGTGACGTTCCTGCTGCCCGGGCTCGGCTCGATCGCCGCGGTGACGGTGAGCGGCGTGCACGCCTACGACACCGCGCTGCTGTCGGTGCACATGGTGCAGCACATGGTGTTGACCATGGTCGCGCCGATCTTCCTCGCCCTGGGCGCGCCGGTCACCCTGGCCCTGCGCACCCTGCCCGGCCGGCCGCGCGCCGCGCTGCTCGCCCTGCTGCACAGCCGGCCCGCCCGGGTGCTCAGCTTCCCGCTGGTGGCGTACGCGATCTTCGTGGCGAACCCCTTCGTCCTCTACTTCACCGGGCTGTACCGGCTGAGCCTGGCCAACGGCCTGGTCCACGAGCTGGTGCACGCCCACTTCATCGCCACCGGCTGCCTCTTCTTCTGGCCGCTGCTGGGGCTGGACCCGCTGCCGGGCCGCTGGCCGTACCCCGGCCGCGCCCTGCTGATGCTGCTGTCGGTGCCGTTCCACACGGTGCTCGGCCTGACCATCATGGAGTCCGCGGCGCTGCTCGGTGGGGACTGGTACCCGTCGCTCCGGCTGCCCTGGGCCGACCCGGTGGCGGACCAGGAGCTGGCCGGCGGCATCCTGTGGGCCGGCGGCGAGGTGGTGAGCGTCACGGTGCTGGCGGTGCTGGTGGCGCAGTGGATCCGCCAGTCCGAGCGGGAGGCGCGGCGGGTCGACCGGGAGCTCGACCGGGCCGAGGTCCAGGCGGCGCGCCGGCCGGGCGCTTGATCGGCGGGGCGGATCGCTTGATCGGCGCGGGCGGGCCGTGGCGGTGCGCCGGCGGCGGGTACCATCGGCTCGCGGCATCGGCGGCGGCATGCGGCCGGTCGAGAAACAGCGAGCGCACCGAGGGGATCGCATGAGCGAGCGCGTCAACACCGTCCTGCTCTACAGCGACGACCCGGGGATGCGGGAGCAGATGCGGCTGGCCGTGGGCACCAGACCGGCCGCCGACCTGCACGTCGAGTTCGTGGAGTCGGGCTCGTACGACGACCTGGTCCGGCTGCTCGACACCTACGAGGTGGACCTGCTGCTGCTCGACGGGGAGGCGGCGCCCGCCGGCGGCATCGGCATCGCCCGCCAGGTGCACGACGAGTACGACGACGTCCCGCCCACGGTCGTCGCGCTGGCCCGGGCCGCCGACAAGTGGCTCGCCGCGTACGCCAAGGTCGACGCCACCCTGCGGCTGCCGCTGGACCCCATCCGCACCGGTCAGACGGTCGCCGGCCTGCTGCGCGCCCGCGCGGGCGGCGCGGCCCAGCCCGCCTGACAGTGCCACCCCACCCCGTTCCCTCGCCGGCCAGGAGGCCACCATGGGCGATCGCACCTGGCCCACCCTGCTCACCTCGCTGCTCCGCGGCGAGGAGCTGTCCAGTGACGACACCGCCTGGGCCATGGGTGAGATCATGTCCGGCGCGGCGACCCCCGCCCAGATCGCCGGCTTCGTGCTGACGCTGCGCGCCAAGGGGGAGACCCCCGGCGAGCTCGCCGGCCTGGTCGCCGCGATGCTCGGCCAGGCCACCCCGGTGGAGCTGGCCGAGGACGTCCGGGCCGCGGCCGTGGACGTCGTCGGCACCGGCGGCGACCGCGCGCACACCGTCAACATCTCCACGATGGCCGCCATCGTCGTCGCCGGCACCGGCGTGCGGGTGGTCAAGCACGGGAACCGGGCGGCCTCCTCGGCGTGCGGGACGGCGGACGTGCTGGAGCACCTCGGCATCCCGCTGGACCTCGGTCCCGCCGGTGTCGCCCGGTGCGTCACGGAGGCCGGCATCGGTTTCTGCTTCGCCGGCCGGTTCCACCCCGGCATGCGGCACGCCGGCGTGCCCCGCGGGGAGATCGGCGTGCCGACCGCGTTCAACTTCCTCGGCCCGCTGACCAACCCGGCCCGGCCGAAGTCCGGCGCGGTGGGCTGCTTCGACGCCCGGATGGCGCCGGTAATGGCGCAGGTCTTCGCCGAGCGTGGGGATTCCGTCCTCGTGCTGCGCGGGGAGGACGGCCTCGACGAGCTCAGCACCGCCGCGCCGACCAGGGTGTGGGCGGCGCGCGGCGGCGTGGTCACCGAGGCGCTGGTGGACACGACGGAGCTGGGACTGCCCCGCTCCACGCACGGCGACCTGCGCGGTGGCGACGCGGCCTTCAACGCCGACGTGGTGCGGCGGCTTCTCGCGGGGGAGCCGGGGCCGGTCCGCGACGCCGTGCTCGTCAACGCCGCCGCGGCCCTGCACGCGCAGGGCGGGCAGGTGGGCGACCTGCATGGCGGGCTGCGGGCGGGGCTGGAGCGGGCCGCCGCGGCCGTCGACTACGGTGCTGCCGGAGCGGCCCTGGAGCGTTGGGTCACGGTGGCGAAGGACGCCCGCGCCGCCGAGTGACGCCGGTCCGCTACGAGTCCGCGGGGACGCCGGCCTCCAGCTGGTCGATGATTGGATCGAGCAGCTCGTTGAGCTCCCGGACCAGCACACTGACGGCGCGCCGCGCGGCCTGCTCGACGCCCGCGTCGGGGCCGTCGGGAGCCGGCGGCAGCTGATCGAGCTGGACGGGGGCCTGCACCAGCAACGACGCGCGCAGATGCGGGCTGCGCGTCAGGTCGTGCTCGGACGGGGCGACGTACTGGCCGAACAGCTGCGGCCAGTCCCGCCAACCGCGGTCGCGGCCCCACTGCCTGCTCCAGGTGAGCGCCGCCGGCCACGCCGAGACGACGGTGACCTCGCACGTCAGGCTGCCGTCCCACGGACTGCGCACGCAGGCTGCGGAAAGGATCCGCGGATGCCACCGCACGTACCCCGGTTGGAGCGTGGTGGCCAACCGCCACGCTGTCGCGGCGAAGTTCACCGGGGCGATGTCACCCCACGCGTCCGCGAATTCGTCCACCCGTCGGCGTACCTCGTCGCCGTACCGGCTCGATCCACCGGACGAACGCTCCCGGTCGAAGCTCTCGTCGAGCCAGAACGCGTGCTGTGCGGCCATCTCCCCTCCCGTCTTCCACCGGCGGACGCCAAGCCTACGAGCCCGCGTCCAGGCGCCTCCGGCACCCGTGGGGCGGCGGCGAAACGGGTTCGGGCATCGTAGGGGGATGGACATCGGGGCTTTGCGGGCGCTGACGCCGGGCTGCGCGCATCGGCTGCACTTGAACAATGCCGGCGCGGCGCTCATGGCACGGCCGACCCTCGACGCGATGAGCGCCCACCTGCGGCTGGAAGCGGACATCGGCGGCTATGAGGCGGCCGCCGCGGCGCACGACCGGATCGCCATGGTCTACGCCGACATCGCCCGGCTGCTGGGTGGGCGCGCCGCGGAAGTGGCGCTGTTCGACAACGCCACCCGTGCCTGGACAGCTGCCTTCTACTCCGTTCCGCTGCGTCCCGGCGACCGGATCCTGACCGGCCGGGCCGAGTACGGCAGCAACGTGCTGGCCTACCTCCAGGTCGCGCGCCGCACCGGCGCCGAGGTCGTGGTGGTGCCCAACGACGAGCACGGCCAGCTGGACACGGCGGCGCTCGCCGCGCTGGTCGACGAGCGAACGAAGGTCATCGGGGTGAGCCACGTGCCCACCAGCGGCGGTCTGGTCAACCCGGCCGGCGAGATCGGCCGGATCGCGCGGGCGGCGGGTGCGCTGTTCCTCCTCGACGCCACCCAGTCGGTCGGCCAGTTCCCGGTCGACGTCGAGGCGCTGGGAGTCGACCTGCTGGCCGGCACCGGTCGCAAGTTCCTGCGCGGCCCGCGCGGCACCGGCTTCCTCTGGGTCCGCGAGGCCGCGCTGGACCGGTTGGAGCCGCACGTCGCGGAGATCCGCTCGGCGACCTGGGACGGCGAACGCGGATTTCGCTGGGTCGACGGGGCCCGACGCTTCGAGACCTGGGAGAACAGCTACCTCAACATCCTGGGACTGGGCGCGGCCGTCCGGCAGGCCCTGGACCTCGGACTCGACGCCATCGGCAGGCGCACCGCCGCCCTCGGTGCCCGGCTGCGTCGCCTGCTGGACGAGGTGCCGGGGGTCACGACGCACGACCTGGGGCGGGTCCGGTGCGCCATCGTCACCGCCAAGGTCGCCGGGGTGCCCGCCGCAGATGTCGCCGCCCACCTCGCCGCCGCCGGTGTCAACGTCACCACGACAGTGCCCGAGCACACCCAGTTCGACACCGAGGACCGCGGGGTGCACCCCCTCGTCCGGTTCTCTCCCCACTACTACAACACCGAGGACGAGCTGGACAGGGCCGCCCACCTCGTGGCCGAGCTCGCGCACCGCGCGTGATGCCGGCCGCCGCCCCGCCGGCGACCAACGGGGGTCACGGCGTCGGCCTTGGTCGTCGCCGGCGTCGACCAAAGGCGGCAGTGCGCGGGCCCACCCGTTCGCCAGCATGAGGCATGACCGAATCATCCCCGGCCGACACGGCCCATGCCGGTACGGCCCTTGGCGACACGGCACGGGCCGGGCGGCGCTGGGCCGTGTTGCCGGCGGTCGGGCTGTTCCTGCTCTCGCCGTTGTTCGGCGAGTACCTGCTCGGCAACCTGACCTTCACCGACCTGGCGCTGCTGCCGTTCCTGGCTCCGCTGTACGGCGCGGGTGCGTTGTTGATCAGGGAGACGGCCCGGCGGTGGGGCCGCGGCTCGGCCACCATGCTCGTGCTGGGCGTCGCCTACGCGCTGGTGGAGGAGGGGCTGGTCGACCAGATGCTCTTCAATCATTCCTACTTCGCCGGTCAGGCGGAGGGGAGCGACACATACCTCGGCGCGCTCGGTGTCGACGCCTGGTTGACGATCGTCGTCGTGGCGATGCACACCATCTGGAGTACGTACATTCCGATCACGATCATGGAGTCGCTGGTGCCCGAGCGGCGGACGAGGCCGTGGCTCGGGCCGCGGGGTACCGCGGGGGTGGCGCTGGTGTTCGTCGGCGGGTCGGTGTGGTTGGGCGGGGAGGTCTACAGCGAGACCGGGTTCCTCGCCGCGGTGCCGCAATTGGTCGGCACGTCGATCGTGGTGGCGGGGCTGGTCGTGGCGGCGTTCGCCCTGCCCCGGCCGGCCGGCGGGTCGCCGTCCGTCGGGCCGGCGCCGCGGGGGTGGCTCGCCGGCGGGTTCGCGTTCGCGGCGTCGAGCCTGTTCATGTTCACCGAGATGTTGCCCGGCTGGGCGGAGGTGGCCGCGGCCCTGGCGATCGTCGTCTCGTTCACCGCGGTCGTGCGGCGGTGGTCCCGGCGTCCCGGGTTCGGGGAACGCCACCGGGTGGCTCTGGTGGCCGGGGGCGTGCTCACGTACGCCTGGCTGGGCCTGACGATGGAACCGGAGACCGGGCCGCGGTCGACGCTCGACCACGCCGGCAGCGCGCTCATCGCCTGTTTCGCGATCCTTCTCGTCGGGTTGGCCGTCCGGCGGGCCAGCGCAGGCGGTCAGCCGGACGTCGCCGCCGGGGCGTAGACGCGGACGTGGTCGACGAGCATCGCTGCGGGGAACGTGACCGAGCCGTCCGGGGGCGCCGAGAACGTCCCGCCGACGGCCACGTTGAGGAGCAGGAAGAAGTCGTGGTCGAAGACCCAGGGAGCGCGGGGCAGGTCGGCCGGGGTCACCGTGCTGTAGAGCTCGTCGTCCAGGTACCAGCGGATCCTGTCCGGCTGCCAGCAGACCGAGTACAGGTGGAAACCGTCCGCCAGGCTGCCGCCGGCGCTGTGCGACGCCGTCCTGCCCGCCCGGCCCGAGTAGCCCGGCCCGTGGACGGTCCCGTGGACCGTCGTGGGCTCCTTGCCGAAGTTCTCCATGACGTCGATCTCGCCGCACTCCGGCCAGCCGACCTCGTCGATGTTCTGACCGAGCAGCCAGAAGGCCGGCCAGATCCCCCGACCCCGGGGCAGGCGTATCCGCGCCTGCACCAGGCCGTACGAGAACCGCACCCGGTCCTTGCTGATCAGGCGGGCCGACGTGTAAGCGCAACCGCCGAAATGGCTCTCCCGCAGCGGGGACGTCGTCCGCCGTACCACGATGGCGAGGTTGCCCTCGCCGTCGAGCGACGCGTTGTCGCGGTCGTCGGTGTAGAACTGCAGTTCCTCGTTCGCCCAGCCGTGCCCACCGACCTCCGGCCGCCACGTGGCCGGATCCGGCGGCGACCCGGCGGGCCCGTCGAACTCGTCGGACCAGGCAAGAGGCCACCGCCGGAACTCCGCAAGTCCGTCGCCCACCGTGCCTCCAACCGCCGGGATCTCCAGACCGGCCCCCAGTATGCCGCCGGTGGGGCGGTAGCCAGGGCCCGCTCCGGCGTGGCGGCGATGTGAAGGTGCGGGGTGGGTCGCGTGCAGACGGTCGTCCGACCGCCCCGCCGCGCCTACCGTCGCAGGGTGCAGACAGTGGATGTACTGGTCGTGGGTGCGGGCCTGGCCGGCCTGCACACCGCCCGCCTGCTCGCGCGCCGGCAACTGGACGTGCTGGTGGTCGACCGCCGCAGGTCGCTGTCGGCGGGCATCCGCACGACGGGGATCTTCGTTCGGCGTACCCTCGAGGATTTCGACCTGCCGGAGCACCTGCTCGGGCCCGGCGTCCGCGACGTGCTGCTGTATCCGCCGTCGCGGCGGTCGCCGGTCCGCCTCACCAGTGACCGGGACGAGTACCGGGTGGCCGACATGGCGGCCGTGTACGAGCACGCGCGGCGCGCCGCCGAGTCGGCCGGGGCCCGGGTCCTGCTGGGCGTCCGGTACGCCGGTGCGTCGGCGGGCGTGGTGCGGTTCGTGGGCGCGGAGCCCGTGCGGGCCCGGTTTCTCGTCGGCGCGGACGGCGCCCGCTCGCGGGTGGCGCGTGATCTCGGCCTCGACGCCAACCGGCGGCTCCTCGTCGGCGCCGAGCTCGTCCACCCGATCGCGTCGGGGACCACCGCCCCGGCGTTCCACTGCGTCCTGGACCCCCGGGTCGCGCCGGGGTACCTCGGCTGGGTCATCGACGACGGCCAGCACGCCCATGTCGGCGTCGCGGGCTACCCGGACGCGATGCGCGCCGGCGTCCGCCACCTGCTGGACGCCTTCGCCGCCGACGCGCCCGGCCGCGCCGCACCGGCCGGTCCGGTCCAGTGCCGGGGCGGGCCGATCCCGGTCGGTGGCCTGCTGCGCCGGCTGGTGTGTCCCGCCGGGCTGCTCGTCGGGGACGCGGCCGGCGCCGTGTCGCCGCTCACCGCCGGCGGGCTGGACCCGTGCCTGCGCCTGTCCGAGCTCGCCGCCGAGGTAACCGCCGGATACCTGCGCACCGGCGACGAACGAGCGTTGCGGCGGTACGACGGGGCGGCGCTGCGGGCCCGGTTCCGCGGCCGGCTGCTGCTGCGCCGGGTGTTCGCCGGCATCCGGTCGCCCGCCGCGGCCGAGGCGGCGGTGGCCGCGCTACGCAGTCGGTCCGGCCGGGCCATGGCGGCGGGGGTCCTGTTCGGCGACGGCTCGTTCCCCGATGTCCGGTCGTCACCGGCATGCTAGGTTGCATCTCCGAACGTCTTCGAGGACCATGCCAGGGCATGGAATATGGATCGATGTCGACTGATTCGACATCACGGGAATTCGCTACGATCGCCCGGAATCGACCCACCCGCCGGGCCGCCGGGCCCATTCTCGCCCTCGCCGCCATGCTGGCGCTGCCGCTGTTCGCCGCACCGGCGTCCGCCGCGCCGGCGGCGCCCGCCGAGGCCGCCGCGAGCGCGTCCTCGGTGGCGCCGTGGACCGGCGCCTGGGCGACCAGCCCACAACGCGAGACAGGCCCGACCTTCGCCCGGCAGACCCTGCGCATGCTGGTCCACCCGACCCTGGGTGGCTCGTCGGTGCGCATCCGGCTGGCCAATACCTTCGGCGACGCGGACGTCACCTTCGGCGCGGTCAATGTGGCCCGGGCCGTCGCGTCCGGGTCGGCCGACCTCGTCGCGGGGACCAGCCGGGGCGTCACCTTCAACGGCCGGCGTTCGGTCACCGTGCGGAAGGGCACCAAGGTCCTCAGCGACCCCATCCGCCTGGGCATCGCCTACGGACAGGACCTCGCGGTCGACCTCTACGTGACCGCCGGCGGCGACGCCGCCGCCATCACCGGTCACGACGGCGCCCAGGGCACCCAGTTCGTGGCGGCCGGCAACCATGCCGGCGGCGCGGCTGCGGCGTTCACCGAGACGGTCAACTCGTGGTTCTGGCTGGACGGCGTGGACGTACGGCCGGCCCGCGGCGTGCGCGGCAGCATCGTGGCCCTCGGTGACTCGATCACCGATGGCGCGTACACCACCTGGAACGGCAACGACCGCTGGACGGACAACCTCGCGGCCCGGCTGCAGGCGCTGCCCACCTACCGGCAGTACGGCGTGCTCAACCACGGGATCGGCGGCAACCAGATCCTCACCGACCGCACCGACTGCTGCGGCGCGGGCACCAGCATCTCCGGCCTCGCGCGGGAGCGCGACGACGTGCGGCGCCAGACCCGGGTCAAGTACCTGATCCTCGCCGACGGCATCAACGACATCGGCTTCAACGCCGACGCCGATGCGCTGATCGCGGGCATGCGGACGATCGCGGCGCGGGCGCACCGGGCCGGCATCAGGGTGATCGGTGCGACCATCACGCCGTTCGGCTGCGACGCCGGTTGCTTCGGCCCGGAACAGGAAGCGACCCGGCAGAAGGTGAACGCCTGGGTGCGGACCAGCCGGATCTTCGACGGGGTGGCCGACTTCGATGCCGCTGTCCGCGACCCGCAGAACCCCGCCCGGCTGCTGCCGGCTTACCAGGCGGACTTCCTGCACCCCAACATCGCCGGCCAGCGGGCGATGGCCAACGCGATCGACCTGAACCTGTTCCGCTGACCGACTGTTCTACTCCTCGACGATCCGGGGGCCCGCGGCGTCCGCGCCGGCGGGCCCCCGAGCCGTCTCGGGCCCGTCGGCCGGCGCGCCGGCGAAGCGGGCGATGCGGGCCGCCAGGGGTCCGGCGGCCCGTGCCCAGCGGAAATGGTCCAGCCGGGCGCCGGCCGCCGCCGCCGTGTAGTGCTCGCGGCGGACCAGCCCGGGCGGGAGCATCGCGCACAGGTGGTCGACCGTCGGCGCGGGCGTGAACGTGTCGTCGTCCACGCTGACCGCCAGCACCGGCGTGGTCAGCCGCCGCAGGGCCACCGCCGGGTCCACGCCGTCCCACCCGGGCAGCCGGCCGGTGCGCGCCGTGCGGGCCCAGTCACGCATGACGCCCCGCGCCTGCCGCCCGCCGAAGCCCCAGCCCGGCCACACGCCGAGCACGCCGGCGGCGGCGCCGATGGCCTGGGTGACCGGCAGGACGCCGTAGCGCCGCGGCCGCCCGTACAGGCGCCAGTAGGGCACGCCCACGGCGACCAGGGCGAGGCCGTCCACGCTGGTGTCGCCGGTGTGCGCCAGGTGCAGCAGGCAGGCCTGCCCGCCGAGCGAGTGGCCGACCAGCACCCGGCGGCGGTCGCCTAGGCGAGGTTTCAGGACGTCGAGCACGACCCCGACGTCCCCGGCCAGTTCCCGGTACCCGTACCGCGACGCGCGGCCCGGCCGGGGCGTGCTGTCGCCGGTGCCGCGCAGGTCCACGACGGCGACTCCCATGCCGCGCTCGCGCAGGGCGGCCGCGAACGGACCGTAGTAGCCCGCCGGAACGCCCATGGCGGGCCACACCACGGCCACCGGTGCGTCCGGGGCGTCCGCCGGGTCGGCGTAACACCGCACGGCGAGCCGGTCCTCGCCCCGGGGGACGGTCAGCGACTCGTACATCGCGGGCATGGCCGCCAGCGTACGGCCGGAGCCTGCGCCTGCCCGGCCGGTGTCAGTCCGCGGCCGGGAGGCCGATGGAGAACGCCTCCTCGAGGTCGTGGTGGGAGTAGGCGCGGAAGGCGATGTGCGTCTCGGTGTTGAGCACCCCCGGCACCTTGGAGATGTGGCCGGCGATCACGTCGGCGATCTGGTCGAACTGTCGCACGCGGACCATCGCGACGAGGTCCACATGCCCCGCGACGGAGTAGACCTCACTCACGCCGGGCAGGTCGGCCAGCTGCTCGGCCACCTCGGGGATGACGTCGGTGGCGCAGTCGATGAGGACGATCGCGGTGATCACCGGTGGGCTCCTCTTGCTGGGTGGCGGGTTCGGCTCATGCTATCGGCGGCATGGGCCACGGCGACGGCACCGTGACGTCCGCGCCGACCCGGACCACCTCGACCAGGTGCTCGCCGGGTGCCACGGACCCGCCCGGCCACACCACCGCCCGGGTCACGGCGCCGTGGACGCGGGCGCCGGCGCCCACCACGGCCAGGTCCAGCGGGCCGGTCACCGTCGCGTCGGGGGCGACGAGCACACCGCCGCAGGCGTACGCGGCCCGCAGGTTCGCCTCCAGGTAGCTGTCCGGCGTGCCGGTGTCCAGGTACCGGCCGAGGTACCGGATGACCTCCAGCCGCCCGGCCGCCTCCGCCGGCCGCCACACCGCGCTGATCAGGTCGGCCGGCCGGGCCGGCAGCTCCTTCACGAGCCGCCAGGGCAGCAGGGAGAAGCCGGCGAAATTCCACATGCCGAACTCGCCGCGGCCGCCCGGCGGGGCCGCCGTGCCGAGCATCCGGACGCTCTCGCCGTCCCAACCGGTCAGCAGCTCGGCGATGTCGGCGCCGGGGGCGACGGAGCCGGCCAGGTACGCGTCGGCGTTGCCGACCAGCACCCCCCGCCCGGCGATCCAGTCGCGCAGCTGCCCCAGCGCCCCGGCGGTGCCCAGCGGCCCGCCCGGCTCCACCGACAGGTGCGCCCGGTCGCCGACGTGGGCCACCACCTGCCCGGCCAGGTAGGACGCGTTCACGGCCACGTCCGCCGGCCCGCGAAGCCCCAGCCCGGCCACCCGGTCGAGCGCGCGGTCCAGCAGCGGCACGTTGCCGACCGGGCAGAGCGCCTTGGGCACCGCGTCGGTGAGCGGCCGCAGCCGGCGGCCCAGCCCCGCCGCCAGGATCACCGCGCACACCGGCACCGGCTCCCCCGCCGGCGGGGGAGCCGGCGGCACCGCCACCGGCGTGATCTCGTAGCCCGCCGGCGGCGACTGCCAGCCGGGCGGGGGATCGAATGGCGGCGGGTGAACGGTCACGCGAGCGGGCCCATCCCGTACCGGCCCAGCAGCCGGGCCGTGGGCCCGGTGAGGCGGGGCAGATCGTCCAGCGGGTACCAGACGGCCTCGAAGACCTCCGCGCCGTCGACGTGCAGTGCCGTCGTCGAGGCTGGCACCGTCGCCTCGTACACCATGTCTATCCAGCCCTTGTTCACCACCGCGTTCGGCGTCGCGGGCCGCAACTGGTCGGCGGGCAACTCGATCCCGGTCTCCTCCGCCAGCTCCCGCAGGGCGCCGGTGGCCGGGTCCTCCCGGCGGCGCAGCAGGCCGGCCGGCAACGTCCAGCCCCGGCCGGGCGGCTGGCGCAGCAGCAGCAGCCGGCCCGGCTCGTCGGCCTCAGCGTCCCGGACGAACACCACCGCGCCGACGATGACCTTCGGCACGGCGATCCGCACGAGGCGCACCCGGGCGCGGTGGGGGAGGCGGTAGAAGACGCCGTAGACGATGGCCCGCAGGGCGGAGTGGCGTCGAATCACGACTGCCAGGTTAGTGGGCGCCGCATTCAGGCCGGCCGCTGGTCCACCATGGCGATCAGCCGCTCGACGACCGCATCGGGCGAGACGGTGCGGTCCACGACCGCTACCAGCAGCGTCTCCAGGTCGGGGTAGCCCATCTCCTCGGCCAGTTGCCGCAGCGGGACGTCACTGGCCAGGCCGCGGTCGTGCTTGCGCAGCGCCAGCCCGATCGCGCCGCGGCCGAGGCGCATCTTGTCGGTGATGCTGATGCCCGGCTCGTGATGCTCGGCGAACCAGCGGTTGATCTGCCGCTGCGCGTGCGGGGACTTGACGAAGCCGAGCCATTCGCGCTGCGGGCCCTTGGCCTCCGCCGGGATGTCGTCGGGCTGGAACCCGTCGACCTCGGTGAAGATCTCCACCACGTCGCCGTCGCACAGGGGCGAGGACAGCGGCGCGAGCCTGCCATTGATCTTCGCGGCCAGACATCGGTCGCCGGTGGCGCCGCCCAGTTCGTACGCCACGTCCACGGGCGTGGCCTCTGCGGGCAGCAGCACCTCGCGGCCCTCGGCGAAGATCTGGATCTGCGCCTCGGACAGGTCGCACCGCAGCGACTCCAGGAACTGGGTCGGGTCGGTCGTCTCCTGCTCCCAATCCAGCACCCGGCGCAGCCAGGCCAGCGGGTCCCGGCGCGCGGCCTCGTCCCGGTCCGCCGGCTTGGGGTAGCGGAAGTTGGCGGCGATGCCGTACTCGGCGGTGCGGTGCATGCCGGCCGTGCGGATCAGCACCTCCACCGAGCGGTCGTCCGGGCCGAGCACCGTGGTGTGCAGCGAGCGGTAGAGGTTGTGCTTGGGGGAGGCGATGAAGTCCTTGAACCGGCCGGCGACCGGGCGCCACCGCCCATGGATCACGCCGAGGGCGGCGTAACAGTCCGTCTCCGGGCCGTCGATGACGACGGCGATGCGCGGCAGGTCGAAGGGCTCCCGGTAGCCGCCGGCCACCGTGTCCTTCCAGATCGAGTAGTAGTGCCGCGGCCGCGACCGGACCGTGGAACCGATCTTGCTCTGGCGCAGGGCCGCCTGCGTCTGGCCGACCACGCCCTCCAGGTAGCGCCCCCAGTCCGGCCGGTGCTGGAGGTAGTCGTCGATCCGGCCGAACTCCTCCGGCTCCAGGTGGAACAGCACGGCGTCCTCGATGTCGCGCTTGAGCGCCTGGATACCCAGCCGGTCGCACAGGGGCACCAGCACGTCCTGCGTCGCGCGCGCGATGCGGGCCCGGGAGGAGGGCGAGCGGGCGTCCAGCGTGCGCATGTTGTGCAGGCGGTCGGCCAGCTTGATGATCAGGACCCGGACGTCCTTGCCCGCCGCGACGATCATCTTGCGCAGGGTCTCCGCCTCGGCCGCCTTGCCGTAGAACAGCTTGTCGAACTTCGTGACCCCGTCGACCAGGTGCGCGACCTCGGGCCCGAAGTCGGAGTGCAGCGCCTGGAGTGTGTAGCGGGTGTCCTCCACCGTGTCGTGCAGCAGCGCCGCGACCAGCGTCGTGGTGTCCATGCCCAGCTCGGCGAGGATCTGCGCGACGGCCAGCGGATGCGTGATGTACGGCTCGCCACTCT
This sequence comes from Pilimelia sp., assembly GCA_035634075.1. Lineage (GTDB taxonomy): Bacteria > Actinomycetota > Actinomycetes > Mycobacteriales > Micromonosporaceae > DASQDS01. The sequence continues at coordinate 20,795 of DASQDS010000473.1, forward strand.
TGCGGAACTGGCCGCGGTGCATGTTTTCCGCGATCGCGTACCCGCGCCGCAGCACCCCGGCGTCCATGTACGGGTGGATCGCCCGGTGCGTGCGCACCAGCGCGGTGACCGGATCATCGTCCGACCCGGACCAGGACAGCGACAGGAAGGACCGCAGCCGGCGGGTCAGCCCGGCCTCGACCGCCCCACCGGGCAGGGCTTGGCCGAGAGTCGCACCGCGCCCGGCGTCGAGGTCCACGCCCCACCCCTCCCTCGCCGGACGTCGGTCCTTGGCCCCGGAATCGGACAAGGCCGTCAGGCGAATACTTCCTTAACAGGGTAATCAGCAGACCGTTAGCCGATCGGACAGTTGCTCATGGGCGTTCGGACGAGTCTCGCACCGACGCGGCTGATTCCGCACGCATCAACAGCTCCCGAAAGCGTGCCGCGCCCCGAACGGGGGACGCCCACCCGGTGGACGCGGTGACGAGCCGGGTCTCCGCACGCTCCAGCCAGGACAGGATCCGCTCCGTCTCCTCCGCCGACGCACTGGGGATGGGCCCCGGCCCGCCGGTGACCGTCTCCGCCGTCGCCAGCAGCAGGTCGATCGTGGGCCGGGGGTGCACCCGGGGCGGTGACGTGCCGGCCGCCGCCAGCCGGCCGTGCCGCACGACCGCCAGCTCCCAGCCGCCGCCGGCGGCCGGCCGGGCCGCCACCAACTCCGCGATGCCGGTCAGCGAGGCCAGCCGCTGCATCCGTACCGACGCGCGCAGCAGCGCCGCCAACCGCGAGCGGGCGACGGCCGCCTCCTCGTACCGCTGCCGGTCGGACAGGGCGGAGATGCGGGCCAGCAACGGGCGGACCACGCCCTCGGCGTCCCCGGTCGCGGCCTCCCGGAACGGGGCGGCGGCCAGCGCGTCGTACTCCGCCACCGACACCCGGTGCTCGCACGGCGCGGGGCAGCGGCCCAGCTCGGCCAGCGCGCACGCCGGCACGGTGACGGTGCGCCGGGACAGCCGGTGGCTGCACTGGCGCAGCGGCACCGCCTCGTGCACCCCGGCCGCGGCCAGCTCCGCCGCCCGGCGCGAGGCGAACGGGCCCAGGTAGGTGCCGCCGTCCGGGCTGAACTGCCGGACCAGGGACAGCCGGGGGTACGCCTCCGCGGTCAGCTTCAGCCAGACGACGCGCTCGGGATACTTCGAGCGCCGGTTGTACGGCGGCGCGTGCGCCGCGATCAGCCGCAGCTCGCGCACCTCCGCCTCCAGCGCGTGGGCGCACTCGATCGCCTCCACCCGCTCCGCCGCCGCGAGCATCTCGGAGATCCGGGCACGCTTCTCCGCCGCCGTGAAGTAGCTGCGCACCCGGGTCGCGATGTCGACCGACGTGCCGACGTAGAGGGCGCGCGCGTCGGCCGCCCGGAACACGTACACCCCCGGGCTTCGCGGCAGGCCCTCCGCGAGGTGGCGCTTGCGGCGCTGCTCCGGCGAGACCGCCCGGGCGAACTCCACCGCCTCACCCAACGTGTGCACCTTGTGACTGCCCAGCCGGCCGATCAGCGCGTGCAGCACGTCGACGGTCGCCAGCGCGTCGGCCAGGGCGCGGTGGGTGGGCTGGTTGGGCGTCCGGAAGTACGCCGCCAGGGTGCTGAGCTTGCGGTTGGGCACCTCGTCCCGGGTCACCAGCCGGCGCGCCAGCGCCACCGTGTCGAGCACCCGGGGCGCCGGCCAGGCGTACCCGTGCCGGGCGCAGGCGGCCTTGAGGAAGCCGACGTCGTACGCCGCGTTGTGGGCCACCAGCACCGCGCCGTGCAGGAACTCCAGCAGGCCCGGCAGGACCGCCTCGATCGGTGGCGCCGGGGCGACCATCGCCTGGGTGATGCCGGTCAGCACCGTGACGAAGGCGGGGATGCGGTCGCCGGGGTTGACGAGCGTGGCGAACACCCCCAGCTGCTCCCCGCCGCGCACCTTGACCGCGCCGACCTCGGTGATCCCGTTGCCGTCCGCCGCGCCGCCGGTCGTCTCCAGATCGAGCACCACGAAGGTCGTCTGCCGCAGCGACAGCTCGGCCGGATCGCCCATGAGGCTGTCGAGAGTGCCCTGCACGTACGCCGGTTCCACCACGTGGCGCACCGTATGGGGTCGGTACGACAATTCAGCCGCGTGCGATCGACTTATCCACTGGGGCGGTGTGGCGTTCTCGGTGGG
>DASQDS010000474.1:0-2135 GCA_035634075.1 Pilimelia sp.
GTGGGCGGCCGGGTCCCCGCCGAGCGGGTCCAGTCCGTAGACGGCGATCCCCGGGCGGACCATGTCGTACCAGGTCTCCGGCAGCGCGACCGTCGCCGCGGAGTTGGCCAGGTGCAGCCGGGCCCCGGTCAGCCCCGCCGCCCGGGCGATCGACACCGCCTCCTCGAACACCCGCACCTGCGCCCCGATCGTCGGGTGGGTCGGGGCGTCGGCGTAGGCCATGTGGCTCCACAGGCCCACCACGGCCACCTCGCCGTCGGCCCGGGCCCGCGCCGCGGCGGAGACGAGGCCCGGCCAGTCGGCCTCGGTGGCGCCCTCGCGGGACAGGCCGGTGTCGGCGAACAGGTGCACGCGGGCGGTGCGGCCGGTGGCGCGGGCGGCCGCGACGACCTCGGCGAGGGCCCACTCGGCGTTGACCGAGACCTCGACGTCCGCGGCGAGCGCGGCGGCGTAGTCGGTGCCCGGGGCGTGCAGCCAGGCGAGCAGCGGGGCGGGAACACCGGCCGCGCGCAGCGCCAGCGCCTCCTCCAGCACCGCGACCCCGAGCGCGTCGGCTCCCCCGGCGAGGGCCGCCCGCGCGGCGGGGACCAGGCCGTGGCCGTAGCCGTCGGCCTTCACCACCGCCATCAGCGGCCGGCCGACGCGCTCGCGCAGTGTCGCGGTGTTGGCGGCGATGACATCGAGGTCGACGACCACCTCGGCGCGGGCTCGTCCGGTCACGCGCCCGAGTCTCCCAGCCGGCCGGCGGGCGCCCGGTGCAGGCGGGCCAGCGTGGCCGGCAGCCGGCGGATCAGGTCGCCGGCGATCAGCGGCCCGTCCTCCGCGGCCAGCTGCCCGGCCCGCCCGTGCACGTGCGCGGCCACCGCGGCCGCCTCGTCGGCCGGCAGCCCGGTGGCCAGCAGCGCCCCGGTGATGCCGGAGAGGACGTCGCCGGTGCCAGCGGTGGCCAGCCACGGCGTGCCGGTGGCGTTGACGTACGCCGTGCCGTCGGGCCCGGCGACGACGGTCGCGTCGCCCTTGAGCAGGACGACGGCGCCCAGGTCGGCGGCCAGCCGTCGAGCGGCACCGACCCGGTCGTCGCCGACTGCGTCGCCACCCGCCCCACCGCCCCTGGCCGCACCGAACCGGGCGTACTCGCGGTCGTGCGGCGTCAGCACGGTGGGCGCCGACCGCCGCCGGACCAGGTACGGGTCCTGCGCGGCCATCGTCAGCGCGTCGGCGTCCACCAGCACCGGCAGGTCGGTGGCCAGCACCTCGGCCAGCACGCTGCGGGCGTCGTCGTCGGTGCCCATCCCGGGTCCCACGACCCAGGCCTGCACCCGGCCGGCGTCCCCCGGCCGGCCCTCGGTGACGATCGCCTCCGGCCAGGCGGCCCGTACCCCCCCAGCCGCCGTCCCGGCGTAGCGGACCAGCCCCGGCCGCGCGCGCAGCGCCGCCCCCGTGCACAGCACGGCGGCGCCGGGGTAGGTCGAGGAGCCGGCGACGACGCCGACCACGCCCTGGGTGTACTTGTCGTCGCCGCTGCCCGGGAGGCGGATGCGGGCGGCGACGTCGGCGTCGGTCAGCTGGCGCGTGTCGGCCGGCGGGAGCTCCAGCCCGATGTCGACCAGGTGGACCTCGCCCGCGTACCCGCGGCCCTCCCCGACGACCAGCCCGGTCTTCAGCGCGCCGAAGGTGACGGTGTGCTGCGCGGGGAACGCCGTCCCGGGGACCGCGCCGGTGTCCGCGTCCACCCCGCTGGGCACGTCGACGGCGACCATGCGGCCCGGCCCGGTGGCGGCCCGCTCGACCAGGGCGGCCGCCGGGGGGCGCAGACCCCCGCGGCCGCCGATGCCGACGATCCCGTCGAGGACGAGGTCGGCGCGGTCGAGCCCGGTCTGTCCGTCCGGGCGGGTGACCCGCCCGCCCGCGGCCCTCAGCGCGGCGAGTCCGGCGGCGTGCGCCCGCTCCGGGTCCAGCAGGACGGCGGTCACGCGGGCGCCGCGGCGGGCCAGCTGGGCGCCGGCGAAGAGGGCGTCCCCGCCGTTGTTGCCGGCGCCGACCAGCGTGGTGACCCGCGCACCGTGCGCCCGGCCGAGCAGCCCCAGGCAGACGGTGGCCAGGCCGGTCGCCGCGCGCTGCATGAGCGTGCCCTC
>DASQDS010000475.1:0-5184 GCA_035634075.1 Pilimelia sp.
ATCGCGATTCCCCGGTTACCGGCCGTGCGGACCGCCTCGGTCACCCGCTCGTCGATGTCGATCCCGATCGAGACGTACAGCGCCGTGGCCGGGACGTGCGCGCGCAGCGCCTCGACGACCGGGTTGCGCCCGACGAGCAACTCCGGGGCGTCCTTCGGCGGGGTCGACTTGCGGCCCGGGGCAACCCGGGGACCGGTTCTGGCGCCACCGGACCTGGCGCCACCGGTTCTGGCGCCACCGGACCGGCCGGCCACCGACTTGGTCGTGCCGGGCTTGCCGCCGCCGCCCTTGCCGAAAGTGGTGTTCTTGGTCCCCGGCTTGCCGATCTTGGGGGCGCGCCCCTCGGCCGCCGCGGCCCGCCGCTCCTTGTCCTGCTTCCAGGCGGTGCGCTCGGGCACCTCTTCGGTCCCGGAGTACCCCTTGTGCCAGGGCCGCTCGTCGGCGGGCAGCGTGCGCCCCCGACCGGCCAGCGACTGGCGGTTCTTGCCTCCGGTGCCTCCCGCGGAACCCTTCTTGGTGGTGGTCCGCCGGCCTCGGCGCTGAGAGTTACCGGGCATCGGGGTCTCCACCCTCTAGTGTCCATCGTGGACCGGCGGGGGTGTCTTCCACCGCGACGCCGGCCTTCTTGAGCTGATCGCGGACGGCGTCCGCGGCGCTCCAGTCCTTGCGGGCGCGCGCGGCGGTGCGCTGCTCCAGCGCCAGCGCCACGAGCGCGTCGACGACGCGGGTGAGGTCGTCGCTGCGGCCGGCGTCGGTCCATTGTGGGTCCAGCGGGTCCAGGCCGAGCACGCCGAGCATGCCGCGCACGGTCGCCAGGGCCGCGGCCACCGCGTCCCGGTCACCGACGGCCAGGGCGGCGTTGCCCTCCCGGACCAGGTCGTGGATGATCGCGACGGCGCGCGAGGTGTTGAGGTCGTCGTCCATCGCCTCGGTGAAGGGCTCGGGGACCGCCGCCGGCGCTACCGCGCCGACACGCTCGGCCGCACGTGCCACGAAGTTCTCGATCCGCCGGTACGCCGAGGCGGCGTCACGCAGGGCGTCCTCGGAGTAGTCGATAGTCGACCGGTAGTGCGGCGCGCTGAGGTAGTAGCGCACCTCGACCGGGCGGATGCCTGAGGCGGCAAGCGACTCCAGGGTGATCACGTTGCCAAGTGACTTGCTCATCTTGGACGAGCCGAGGTTGAGCAGCCCGTGATGCACCCAGTACCGCGCGAAGCCGAGCCCGGCGGCGTGCGACTGGGCCACCTCGTTCTCGTGGTGCGGGAACGTCAGGTCGAGCCCGCCGCCGTGGATGTCGAACTCGTCGCCGAGGTATCGCCAGCACATCGCCGAGCACTCGATGTGCCAGCCGGGTCGGCCGATGCCCCACGGCGAGGGCCACGTCGCGTCGCGCGGCTCGTCGGGCTTTGCGCCCTTCCAGAGCGCGAAGTCGAGCGGGCTCCGCTTGGCGCGCGCGGGTCCGTCGGCGCTCGGCTCCATCGCGTCCGGCCGCTGCCCGGACAGCGCGCCGTAGTCGGCATACGACCGGACGTCGAAGTAGACGTCGCCGCAGCCGTCGGCCGCCGGGTAGGCGTGGCCCTTGTCGATCAGTACCTTGATCAGCTCGTGCATGTCCGGTATGTGGCCGGTGGCGCGCGGCTCGTATGTCGGCGGCAGCACCCCGAGCGCGGCGTAGGTCCGGGCGAGCACCCGCTCGTTGGCGTAGGCGATCGACCAGAACGGCTTGCCCGCCGTGGTCGCGGCGGCGAGCACCTTGTCGTCAATGTCGGTGATGTTGCGGATCAGCGTCACGTCCAGGCCACCGTGGGTCAACCAGCGCCGGAGCACGTCGTAGTTGACGCCCGAGCGAAGGTGACCGATGTGCGGGCCAGCCTGCACGGTGAGACCGCACAGGTAGACGCCGACCTTGCCGGGCACGCGCGGGGTGAAGTCCCGGACCGACCGGGTCGCGGTGTCGTACAGGCGCAGCGTCACACGCTCAAGGGTAGCCGCCGGCTCCGGCGCGGTCATTCGGACATACCCCCGAGCCCGAACGGGTGGGCTAGCCGCAACGCCGCTCGGTTAGGGCGGGTGTGCGGTTAGCAAGGGTTTGTGATGATGTCGATGTTGATGGTGGCTTTGTAGTTGTGGCGGTCTATGTTGGGTCCGCGGGCTTGGTACTTGGAGTTCGAGCGTTTGATCATCCGGGTTTTCACCCGGATCCGACGCTCGGGTAGCAGGTGGGCCAGGACCGCTTGGCCGATAGCGCCGACGAGGTCGATGACGGTGTCGGCGATGACCGCGGCAGCGTGGATGATCTGATCGCGGGCGGTGTTGAGGGCGGTGGTGAAGCTTGCCCGGTCGGGGTCGGTGCCGGCCACGCTGTCGGTGGCATCGGTCATAGCGGTGCGGAGGACCTGGTAGACGGTGAGCAGGGCGTAGATCTCCTGGTCGATGCCGTCGGGGGTACGAGCACGCAGCACCCGGCCGCCGAGGATGCTGGACTTGATCTCTAAGTACGCGGTTTCGATCTCCCATCTGCGGTGGTAGAGCCGGATCAGGTCAGCGGCGGGATACCGGTGCGCCTCGAGCAGGGTGGTGATCAGCCGGTAGCCGCTGGTGTGGGTGCCGTCGGTGGTGGTGACGGTGATTGCCGCGTCGATGACCCGCACCCGCACCGGGCCGATGGTCGAGAGCCAGGACCCGTCGCGGTAGCGGGTGATCATGGGCAGGCGGCGGTCGTTCTTGCAGCGGATCAGCAGGTCGGCTCCGGTGGCGGCGAGTGTTGCGACCAGGTCGGCGGCGGCGTAGTTACGGTCGGCCAGCAGCAGCATTCCGGCCCGCAGGCTGCGAGCCAGGGTGCGGGCCTGGTTGAGTTCGCCGGTGCTGCTCGGGCCGAACACGGCATCGATGATCGAGCGGGTACCGCAGGTCAGCAAGACACTGAGTCGTAGTGCTGGGTAGCCGGCGCCGCCGTTGTTGCCTCGTTGTTTGCGGTAGCGGGCACGGACGGCGTCGGCGTCGGCGACCGACATGACGGTGCCGTCGATCGCGGTCAGCAGCAGACCCCGCCACCGCACGGCGCGGGTCGCGGTGGTGACGGCTGGGCCGCGTAGCAGGTCGAACAACGCCCGAAGCGGTGCCGATCCCAGCCGTTGCCGGGCTTCGCTCAACGTGCCCGAGGACGGCTCGGCCAGGCCCAGCCCGGCCAGAGCGGTGGTCAGCTTCTGCCAGACCTGCACGTAGCCCAATTCGGCGAACAGGCACCCGGCCAGGACCAGGTAGACCACCACCCGGGCCGGCAGCAACCGGATCCGCTGCTGTGTTCGGCGGGTCAACGCGAGAACGTCGTCGACCATCTCGAAGGGTATGAGCTGCGTCAACTCGCCCAGATGACCCGGCGCGAACACACCCGCGGCTACCCTCACCGTACGAGTTATGGCAATCTGATCACTCAAGCGGAGTTCCTGGTCTCGAGGCTGTCTTGGAGTGACTCACCTCAATACCGGAACTCCGCTTCCCTATGCCCGCACGACACGCCGCTTGACAGCCAACACGACGCCTTAACCGAGCGGCGTTGGGGCTAGTCCGCCGTGTCGCCCGTGGTGGAACCCCGTCGCCGGGGTCGGCGTCGAACGGCCATGACTCGCAAGCCAGCGGCCGCCCTGGTCCTGCTCCTCGCCCTTTCCGGGTGTACGGGAGACAGCGACACCCCCGGCGGCAAGGTGTTCCAAGATCCAGGCGTACCCACCGGTGCACTCAGGCTCGTTGCCTTCGACACCTGTGACGACCTCCTCGTCGGCCTGCGGGGCGCGGCGAAGGCCGCGGTCGGTCCCTGGGGGTTCAACAACGGCGGTCGGGAGATGGCGGCGGGCGGCGCGGTGCCGGACGGAGCCCGGGCCGCGGCTCCCGGCGGCGGGACCGAGGACAAAGCGGCCTCGGCCGGGTCCACCTCGACATACTCCAAGACCAACGCCCACGAGGCCGGCGCCGACGAGCCGGATCTGGTGAAGACCGACGGACGGCGGATCGTGACGGTCGCCGGTGGCGTCGTGCGGGTGATCGACGTGGCGAGTCGGCGGACCAGCGGCTCGCTCGACCTCGCCGCAAACCTGTCCGGCGGGCGGAGACCGGACGCGGCACCAGAGGTGGAGGCCAAGCTCCGGGCCGGTTTCACAAATCTCCTCCTCGCCGGCGACCACGTGCTGCTGCTGGGCAACGGCAATTTCGGCTACGACCTGCCGGCAACCGACAGCGGTGGCCCCGGCGGCGTTCCGGGACCCGACGGCAAGCCCATCCTCGGTACGACCGTGACGCTCGTCGACATCGCCGGTCCGCCGAAGGTCGTCAGCTCGTACACAGTGGACGGTGGCGTGCTCGACGCCCGGCAGATCGGCTCGACCGCGCGACTCGTGGTGCGCTCGGCGCCCCGGCTGTCCTTCGATCTCAACAAGTCCAACCCGGCCGAGCGGGACCAGCTCGCGGCGAACAAGAAGGTCATCGACCGGGCGCCGCTGAGCGACTGGCTCCCCCGGTACTCGATCACCGACAGCGCCGGGAAGCGGACCTCGGGACAGGTGGACTGCCGTTCGGTGCACCGTCCGGCCGAGTACTCCGCGACGGCGCTGCTCACGGTACTGACCTTCGACCTCAATCGATCCACATTGGACACCGGTGATCCGGTGAGCGTGGTCGCCGACGGCGACACCGTCTACGCCAACGGGCCGAGCCTGTACGTCGCGAACGACAAGCGGTGGCACACCGCACGGCTCCAGATCGCCGACGGCGATCCGACGGCGCAGCCGGTCGTGCGGGCGACCGAGCTGTACCGGTTCGCCATCAGCGGAGCCGGCAAGCCGCGCTTCGCCGGTGGCGGCAAGGTGGACGGTTGGCTCCTCACTCAGTACTCACTGTCCGAATGGGACGGTCACCTACGGGTCGCGACCACGACCGACACCCAACCCGGCGTCGCGCGCGGGGCCAAGTCCGAGTCGGCCGTGCACGTCCTGCGCGCCGACGGTACAAAGCTGGTCGAGGTCGGCAAGGTCGGCGGACTGGGCAAGGGCGAGCGCATCTACTCGGTCCGCTTCGTCGGTCCCACCGGCTACGTGGTCACCTTCCGCCAGACCGATCCGCTGTACACGCTGAACCTGCGCGATCCGAAGGCGCCGCGGGTCCTCGGTGAGCTGAAGATCACCGGGTACT
>DASQDS010000476.1:0-19406 GCA_035634075.1 Pilimelia sp.
GACGATGACGTAGACGCCGGCGGCGACCGCGTTGTTGATGATCCGCTCGACCTGCCCGCGGGCCCTTGCCGGGTCGCTGAGGTAGGCACCGGCCGGCTCCACGCCCATCGCGGCGCGGATGACGGTCAGGCCCCAGTTGTCGCGCATCCACCGCAGGGCGGTCAGGTTCTCGGCGTAGCCGCGGCTTTCCCAGTTCAGCCACATGCTGCTCACACCGCGCAGCTGCACCTGGGAACCGTTGCTGGCGCACATCCGGGTGCCGCAGACCCGCAGCTGACCGAAGCGGGCGACGGGCGTGCCGCTGGTCGGCGGCGGCGGCGGCGCGGCGGTGGTGGGGCCGCCACCGGGCGGCGGGCCGGCCGTCGTGGGCGTGGTGCCGGTGCCCGCGATGATGAGCTGCCACTGCTGGTTGTTGCCGTTCGTGTCGGTGAACTGCGAGACCCGGCCGCCGTTGGCGGTGGACCACTCCCAGACCTCGAGCGCCTTGTTGCTGTGCCGGTTGATCAGGCGGACGTAGCCGCCGGCGGAGTCCAGGACCCGGAACTGCTGGTTGTTGGCGTTGAGGTCCGGCCACTGGCGGAACTCGGCGCCGTCAGCCGCGTTCCACTCCCAGAGGTCGATGACCTTGTTGCTGTGCCGGGCGCGCAGCCGGTAGTTGCCGCCGCCGGAGTCGACGAACTGGAACTGCTGGTGGTTGGCGTTGCTGCGGGTGTTCTGCGTGACGGTGGCCTGGTCGGCGGTGGAGCCGCCGGTGATCTCGAGGGCCTTGCCGCTGTTGCGGTTGACGATGTTGTACCAGGCGCCGGTGTTGATCACCGCGGCGCTGGCCGTGTTGATCGCCGTGAGCGCGGCGCCGGCCGTGAGGGACAGCGCGACGGCGACGATGGCGGCCATCCGCCACGGTCGCTTCCGCACTCCTTGCAATGGGGTGACGCTGTTTCTCATGGATCCTCCGCGGGGGCTGGGGCGGGGCCATCCGTTGACGCCGGCATGGGTCCTACCGCGTACCGGTGAATCGCTTCTCCGATACGAGCAGGGAGCCGACGGTCAGCGGTTCCGCATACGTTGGTGGTACGGGGTGGGCCTGCGTGCGAAGGGGGTGGTCGCGCGCAGGAGCGCCTTCCGCAAAAGACAGGAAAGCGCTTTCACGTTAGCCCTTCCAGGGACGCCCGTCAATGCGGAGGCCCGGGTTTCGCCCGCCTGTCCCGGTCGTATGCTGACGCGTTTGCCCTGGCGTCCCCGTCCGTCACGGCGCGGAGTCTGGTCACCACCCTGTGCCGCCAAGACCCGTCCGGCCACTAAGCTAGCTTCCTAGGACGCCTTACGCGATGTGCCGCCCAACGCAGCCGACCGAGAAGCGGTAAAAGCCGCACCGAACAAGACCCACCGGGTCAGGCGTACGCGATGTCGTAGCTCAACCGCGCGACGAGGGCGAGCACCACGACGAGAAGGACCACCCGCACGAAGCCGGAGCCGCGGCGCAACGCCATCCGGGCGCCCACGACGGCGCCGGCCACGTTGCACACCGCCATCGCGGCGCCGAGCAGCCACCACACGTGGCCGCCGACGGCGAACACGACCAGCGCACCCAGGTTGGTGCCGGCGTTGACCAGCTTCGCCATGGCGGAGGCGTGCAGGAAGTCGGCGCCGACCACGGTGGTGAACGTCAGCACCAGGAACGTCCCCGTGCCCGGGCCGATCATGCCGTCGTAGGCGGCGATGAGCCCGCCGGCCGCGGCGACGGCGATCGCCACCCGGCGGGGGGTCCGCCGCTGCGGCTCGGCGGTCAGCCCCATCGCCGGGCGCAGGGTCACGAACAGCGCGACGGCGACGAGGACGCCGAGGACCACCGGGCGGTACGCCGACGCGGGCACCGTCGTGGCGAACGCTGCGCCGAGGCCGGAGCAGGCGACGGCGAGCGCGGTGGACGGGCCGGCGACGCCCCAGTCCAGCGTGGTGCGGCGGGCGTAGGTCACCGCCGCCGTGGTGGTCCCCGTGATCGCGGTGAGCTTGTTGGTGCCGAGCGCGGTGGCCAGCGGCATGGTGGGGGCGGCGATCAGCAGCGCCGGGAGGAGCAGCAACCCGCCGCCGCCCACGACCGCGTCTATCCAGCCGGCGGCCGCCGCGGCGACGAGCAGTGCCGCGACGGAGCCGGGGTCCACGTCAGCGGCCCCGGTAGCGGCGCACCGCCAGGCCGAGCGCCGCGAGCGCGATGAAGGCGAGCATGGAGCAGAGCAGGGCCTTGAACACGCGATCACGGTACGCGGGCGGTGGCCGTACTGTGGGGCGGTGCGCGTGGCGACCTTCAACATCCTGCACGGGCGGTCGCTGCGCGACGGTCTGGTGGACGCCGGCCGGTTCGCCGCGGCCGTCGCGGCGCTGGACGTGGACGTGCTGGGCATGCAGGAGGTCGACGACGGCCAGCCGCGCAGTGGGCACCTCGATCTGGCGGCTGAGGCGGGCCGGGCGCTGGGCGCGTCGGCGTACCGGTTCGCGCCGGCGGTGCTGGGTACGCCGGGCGAGTCGTGGCGGGCGGCGCGCGGGGACGACGGGGATTCGGCGGGTGGGCCGCGCTTCGGGGTGGCGCTGGTGAGCCGGTTGCCGGTGCGGTCGTGGCACGTGACGCGGTTGGCGGGGGCGCCGGTGCGGTCGCCGATCTGGGCGCCGGGCCCGCGGGGCCGGCTGATGATGTTGCGCGACGAGCCGCGGGTGTTGCTGGCGGCGGTGGTGGCGGGCCCGGCGGGGTTGTGCACGGTCGCGACGACGCACCTGTCCTTCGTGCCGGGCTGGAACGCGGGCCAGTTGCGCCGGGTGGTGCGGGCGTTGCGTCGGTTGCCGGCCCCGCGGGTGCTGCTGGGGGACCTGAACATGCCGGCGGGGGTGGCCGGGTTCGTGTCGGGGTGGCGGCCGTTGGCGCGGGTGCCGACGTATCCGGCGATGCGGCCGGCGGTGCAGTTGGACCACGTGCTGTACGACCCGGGCGCGGGCGGGCGGGCGCCGGTGGTGGTGCGGGCGGGTACGCCGGCGGTGCCGGTGTCGGATCACTGCCCGCTGGTCGTGGAGTTGGCGGAGCGGCGTACGGCTGGGCCGGTCAGCCCAGGGTGAGGCGGTAGCCGAGGCCGGGCTCGGTGATGATGTACCGCGGCCGGGCGGGGTCTGGTTCGATCTTGCGGCGCAGGTTGGCGAAGTGGACCCGCAGGTAGTTCGTCTCGGTGTCGTAGGCCGGTCCCCAGACCTCGTGCAGGAGGTGGCGCCGGTTGACGAGTTTGCCGGGGTGCCGGGCGAGGATCTCCAGCAGGTGCCACTCGGTGGGGGTGAGGCGCACCTCGTGGCCGGTGCCGGTGGTGAATCGTTTGGCGGCCAGGTCGATGGTGAAGTCGGCGGTGGTGAGCCGGGCGACTGCCGTGTCGCCTGGCGTGGCGCGGCGGAGGGCGGCGCGGATGCGGGCGAGGAGTTCGTCCATGCCGAAGGGTTTGGTGACGTAGTCGTCGGCGCCGGCGTCGAGGGCGTCGACTTTGGCGGTTTGGGTGTCGCGGGCGGAGAGCACGATGATGGGGATGCGGGTCCAGCCGCGTAGGCCCTCGACGACGGCGACGCCGTCGATGTCGGGCAGGCCGAGGTCGATGATGGCCAGGTCGGGTGGGGTGCGGGCGGCCAGTGTCAGCGCGGTGGCGCCGTCGGCGGCCGCGGTGACGTCGTAGTGGCGGGCGGCGAGGTTGATCCGGAGGGCCCGCAGTAGCTGGGTGTCGTCGTCGACGAGCAGGATGCGGCTCACCGGGTCACCGCCCGTTCGGTGCGGCGGGCAGGGTGATGGTCATGGTCAGTCCGCCGTTCGGGGTGTCACCGGGGGTCAGGGTGCCGCCTTGGGCCTCGGTGAAGCCGCGGGCGATGGCGAGCCCGAGGCCCAGCCCGGCTCGGCCGTGGTCGTCGAGGCGTTGGAAGGGGGCGAAGACCCGGTCGCGGTCGGCGGCGGCGATCCCGGGCCCGTGGTCGACGACATGCAGGTGGAGCGCGTCGTGGGCGGCGCGGCCGCGGACGAGGACGGGGCGGCCGGGCGGGGTGGCGGCGCAGGCGTTGCTCAGCAGGTTCGCCACGGCCCGTTCCAGCAGTCCGGGGTCGGCGAGGGCCAGGGGCAGGTTGTCGGCGACGTCGATGTCGATGGTGGCGCTGTGGGTGTCGGTGGTCAGTGCCGCGCGGGCGACGACGGCGTCGAGGGCGGTGGGGGCGAGGTCGACGGAGAGCACGCCGGCCTGGAGGCGGCTCAGCGACAGGAGGTTGTCGACCACGGCGGTGAGCCGGTCGGTGGATTCCTCGATGGTGGCGAGCAGCTCGGCTCGGTCGTGCGGGGCGAAGTGGACGTCGGGTTGGCGCAGGCTGGACACGGCGGCCTTGATGCCGGCGAGGGGGGTGCGCAGGTCGTGGCCGACCGCGCCGAGCAGCGCGGCGCGGGTGCGGTCGATGTGGGCGAGTTCGGCCGCGCGGGCGGCCTCGCCGGCCAGGCGTTGGGTTTGCAGGGTGCGGGCGGCGGCGGTGGCCAGGCGGGCCAGGGCGCGGCGGTCCTCGGCGAACAGGTGCGGTCCCCAGCCGAGCAGGCGCAGCCCGGCGCCGGCCGCGACCGACAGCACGGGTTCGCCGTGCGGGGCTGGCCCGACGTGTTCGACGGTGCCGCCTCCGTCGGTCAGCGCGACCGTGGTCATCCGGTAGGTGGTGCGGACCTGTTCGAGCAGGTGGGCCAGCGACTGCTCGAGCGGTTGGCCGTGGGGGGCGGCCAGCAGGGTGGCTTCGGCGTCCCGGCGCGCGGCGGTGGCCCGGTGCCGGGCGGCCAGGTCGATGGCGAGGCTGACGGCGACGGCGACGCCGACGTAGACGGTCAGGACCACGATGTTGTCCGCGGTGTCGACCGCGAGGGTGTGAAACGGCGGGACGAAGAAGTAGTTGACCAGCAGGTCCGCGGCCACGGCGGCGCCCAGTGCGGGCACCCACCCGCCGGCGGCGGCGGTGGCCAGCACCGGCACCAGATAGAGCAGCACCACGCTGGCCAGTGACAGCAGCGGGCGGGCGGGTGCCAGCACGGCGGTGGTGGCGGCCAACCCGCCGGTTGCCACCGCCACGCCGATCCCCGCGCGCCGCCACGCCCGCCGCGGGCGGGCGGCGGGCACTGCTGTTTCCATGTCCGGGAGTTCTACCCGATCCACGCTACGACTCGTGGCGGCCGGCCGCCGCCGGCTGGCGGTCCTCGGGGCGCCGCCCGCGGGTCACGTGCTCGCGGTGGGGCCGGCGGTGGCTGGACGCGAGCTGCCACGGGACGCTGACGACCATGATGCGGCGTTGGAAGAGCAGCCGCGCCTTGAGTCGCAACGCGCTCTGGTTGTGCAGGAGCTGCTCCCACCACCGCCCGACGACGTATTCCGGGATGTAGACCACGACCAGGCCGCCGGGGCCGTCCTCGCGCAGCCGGTTGACGTAGTCGAGCACCGGGTTGGTGATTTCCCGGTACGGGGAGTCCAACACCGTCAGCGGCACGTTCAGGTCCCGGTCGGCCCACTGTTGCCGCAGCCGGGCCACCTCGTCGGCGTTGATGCCCACGGTGAGCGCGGTCAGGGTGTCCGGGCGGGTGGCCTGGGCGTAGGCGAGGGCTTGCAGGGTGGGGCGGTGCACCCGCGACACCAGCACCACCGCGTGCACCCGGTCGGGCATGACGACCCCGCCGGGTTCGGGTTCGAGTTCGGCGCTGACCCGCCCGTAGTGCCGGCGGACGGCGCGCATCAGCGCGTACAGCACCGGTACGGCGATGACGACCAGGTAGGCGCCGTGGGTGAACTTGGTGGCCAGCACGATCACCAGTACCAGGGCGGTCAGCGCGCAGCCGATGGCGTTGATTGTCCGGGACCGGTGCAGCCGCCGCCGCGTCACCGGGTCCTGTTCGGCGGCCAGGGCCCGGTTCCAGTGGCGCACCATGCCGGCCTGGCTGAGCGTGAAGGAGGTGAACACGCCGAGGATGTACAGCTGGATCAGTCGGGTCACCGACCCGTCGAACGCCCAGATCAACAGCCCGGCGATCACTGCCAGCACGATGATGCCGTTGGAGAAGGCCAGCCGGTCCCCGCGGGTGTGCAGTTGCCGGGGGAGGTAGCGGTCCTGCGCCAGGATGGCGCCGAGCAGTGGGAAGCCGTTGAACGCCGTGTTGGCGGCCAGGATGAGGATCAGGGCGGTGGTGGCCTGGATGACGAAGAACCCGACGCTGTTGCCGCCGAACACCGCGGCGGCGAGTTGGGCGATGACGGTCCGCTGCGGGTCGGTGGCGCAGTCGCCCGGGAAGCCGATCAGGTTGCAGGTGTGCTCCGCCACCCGCACCTTCGCGATCAGCGCCAGGGCGGTGATCCCGGCGAACAGGGTGATGGCCACCGCGCCCATCGCGAGCATCGTGCGCGCCGCGTTCTCCGCCTTCGGCGGTTTGAACGCCGGCACCCCGTTGGAGATCGCCTCCACCCCGGTCAGCGCGGTGCAGCCGGAGGCGAACGCCCGCAGCGCCAGCACGGCGATCGCCAGTCCGGTCAGCCCGACCTGTTCGGGGCGCACCTGCCAGCTGGCCGACTCCGCGACCGGCGCGTCGCCGGCGACGGCGCGGGCGAGCCCGACCGCGACCATGACGAGTACGCCGGTGATGAACAGGTAGGTCGGCCAGGCGAATGTCTTACCCGACTCGCGGACGCCCCGCAGGTTCATGGCCATCAACACCACGATGAACCCGGCGCAGGTGGCCACCCGGTGTGGGTGCAGCCCCGGGACCGCCGAGATGATGTTGTCCACGCCGGCGGCGACCGACACCGCGACCGTCATGATGTAGTCGACGAGCAGCGCCGCGGCGACCACCAGCCCGGACGACGGGCCGAGGTTGCGGGAGGCCACCTCGTACGACCCGCCGCCGCTGGGGTAGGCCCGGACCACCTGCCGGTACGACGCCACCACCACCGCCAGCAGGACCATGACGGCGAGCCCCACCCAGGGGGCTACGAACAGGTACGCCAACCCGCCCAGGGTCAGCACCAGCAGGATTTCCTGCGTGGCGTAGGCCACCGACGACAGGGGATCCGATGCGAAGATCGGCAACGCCAGCCGCTTTGACAGCAACGTCTCGCCGAGGCGGTCGCTGCGCAACGGACGGCCGAGGAGTACGCGCTTCATCCAGCTCAACACGTCACGAGTGAAAGCCCGATCACCCCGCCCGGCGGCGTTCTTGCCCGGTTCTTAACGCCACCCCGGGCAATCTTGGCGGCTCCATGACGGGACCGGTCCCCCCGGGGCGGCGCCTGGAGGGACCGTTCCTGTCTCGGCCGGGCTCGGGGATCGAGGGCCGCGCAAACCCGGTCGGTTTTGACTTCTGCGGTGCGCTGTACCCGCTGGCGGCCGGCGTCACACCTGCCTGCCGGGCGTCACGGGTGGGCTGCGAGGAGGAGGAACGCGCCGAGCAGGATCAGGTGGACGAGTCCTTGCAGTCGGGTGGCCCGGCCCGGGACGACGGTCAGCGTGGCGACGACGACGGTGATGGCGAGGAGGACGATCTGGTTCGCGCCGAGGCCGAGGGACAGGGGGCCGGGCAGCCAGATCGACGCGATGGCGATCGTGGGGATGGTCAGGCCGATGCTGGCCATGGCGGAGCCGAGCGCGAGGTTGAGGCTGACCTGGATGCGGTTGCGGCGGGCGGCGTTGGCGGCGGCGAGGGTTTCCGGCAGCAGTACGAGCAGCGCGATGACCACGCCGACGAACGAGTGCGGCAGGCCGAGGCCGGCGACGGTGTCTTCGATGGCGGGGGAGAGTACCTTCGCCAGGCCGACGACGGCGAGGAGGGCGACGAGCAGCAGCAGCAGGCTGGTGACGGCGGCGCGGGTGGTCGGCGGGTCGGCGTGGTCGTCCCCGTCGGCGTCGTTGATCACCGTGCCGTCGCTGGTGACGGGGAGGAAGAAGTCGCGGTGGCGGATCGTCTGGGTGCTGACGAACGCGGCGTACAGGACGATGGAGGCGACGGCGGCGAACGTGAGCTGCGTGGGGGAGAACTGCGGTCCGGGGCGGGCCGTGGTGAAGGTCGGCAGGACGAGGCAGACCACGGCCAGGGTCGCGACGGTGGCCAGGGCGGCGCCGGTCCCTTCGGCGTTGAACACGGCGAGCCGGTAGCGCACGGCGCCGATGAACAGCGACAGGCCGAGGATCCCGTTACAGGTGATCATCACGGCGGCGAAGACGGTGTCGCGGGCCAGCGACGCGGTGCCGGTACCGCCGCTGATCATGAGGGTGACGATCAGGCCGACCTCGATGACCGTGACGGCGACGGCAAGCAGCAGCGACCCGAGGGCCTCGACGACGCTGTGGGCGACCACCTCGGCGTGGTGCACGGCGGCCAGCACCGCGGCGCCGAGCACCACCGCGACGACCACGAGCAGCGGCGCGGGCAGCTCCCGGCCCCACGATGCGGCCAGGACGACGATGGCGACCGGTGGTGTCACGAACCGCCAGTCGGCGAACGGCCGGTGGGGTTTCCCCGGCGTAGGGGGCGCGTCGGCCCGCGCGGGTTGATCGGGTTGTCCGGGCGCGCTCATGATGCGTCGACAGTACCGAACCGGCGACGGACCCACCCGCAGCCCGGAGCGGGTGGGTCAGTGTCCCGCTCGATCCCTACAGCGGATGTCCGGTGGTGGCGTCGACGTGCTCCGGGACGGTGCCGTGGTCATCTCCGACGGTCGAGGTGCCGGTGGGCTCGAACATCAGGATCGAGGCGCCCGCGGCGGACGAGGGTTTGTGGTGGGTGCCGCGCGGTACGACGAAGACCGACCCCTGCGGCAGGACCACTGTGCGCTCGTGGCCGGTCGGCTCGTCGCGCAGCGCGATGCTGAGCTCGCCGGAGAGCACGAGGAAGAACTCGTCGGTGTCGTCGTGGCGGTGCCAGACGTGTTCGCCGGCGACCTTGGCGATGCGCACGTCGTAGTCGTTGACGCGCGTCACGATGCGGGGGCTCCACAGCGCGTCGAAGGTGCCCAGGGCGGCGGACAGCGCGACCGGTTCAGTCATCATGGCTGCCATCCTGGCCGATGGTCGCGCACCGGGGGTGGCCCGGCCGTAGCCTCCAGCCAAACCCAACGATCAGATGAGCCGCGGTCGGGTTCACCGGTCCGCCTGCCCAGCCCGTTCGGTGCCGGTGCAGCAGGCGTCGGTGTGGCCAGGCCCGCACCCGCAGGTCGCGGGAGACGTCGACTCGCCATCCGCCCGACCCTCGGCGGTCGCGGGCAGAGCGCAGTCGTCGCACCGGTCGCCGCGCCATGCCTCGGCGCCTTCGCGGACGGCAACGGCGGCGATGACCAGCGCGGCGACCGGGTCGGCCCACCACCAGCCGAGGGTCGCGTCGAGGACCAGACCGACCAGCACGATCGCCGACAGATAGGTGCACAGCATGGTCTGCATGGAGTCGGCGACCACGGTGGCCGAGCCCAGCTCGCGGCCGGTGCGCCGCTTGGCCCAGACCAGCAGCGGCATGACCACGATGGAGACGGCGGCGATGGCGATGCCGACCGGGGACGTCTCGGCCTGCTCGCCGCCCAGCAGCGAGCGCATGGCGTCGACGCTGACCCAAGCGGCCAGGGCGAAGAACGACACGGCGATCAGCCGCAGCGCCATCCGTTCGCGGTCCTCCGGGACGCGGGAGCGGAACTGCCAGATCACCACGAGCGCGGAGGACACCTCGACGAAGGAGTCCAGGCCGAAGCCCAACAGGGCCACCGACGACGCCGCCACCCCGGCCGTCACCGCGGCGCCGCCTTCGAGCAGGTTGTAGCAGGCGGTCGCGTACGCCAGGTGCAGGCTGCGCCGATGGAGTTGCGCCCGCCGCGCCGGGCTCGGCGCCGTACGGGCCGGTGCGCTCACCGCATCACCGCCGCGGTGTCCGTGCCGGAGGTCGGGCACAGGACGACGGCGGCGCCGGTCGCGGCGAGCACACCTTCGGCCGCGGCGAGCAGGTCCATCAGCTCGGGGCGGGTCAGGGTGTAGAAGGACTGCCGGCCCTCGGTGCGGTAGTCGACCAGGCCGCAGTCGCGCAGGCAGGCGAGGTGCTTGGAGACCGTGGACTGCGCCAGCCGGAGTTCGCCGGTCAGGTCGACCACCCGGGCCTCGCCGGCGGCGAGCCGGGCCACGATCCGCAGCCTGGTCTCGTCGGCCAGGGAGCGGAACAGGGCCACCGCGGCTGTCACACACACCCCACATTGATCGCCATACCGCGATGATAACCGCCGGGTGGAATGAATCAACCACGTCATGGCTGATCCACAGCGGCCGGGGGACACGGCCGGTGCGGTTGTCGCGTCGGCGTCAACGCGTCGGCGGCGGTGGGTGTGGCAGCGGGTGGGCGCCTTCGGGGCGCAGGCCGTCGAAGATGATGGCGAGATACCGCCGCCACAGGTCAGGCGGGGCGTCTGGCACGTAGGTGGTGACGTAGTTCGGGGCGCACATCAGCAGGACGATGTCCGCGCCGGTGACGTCGGTCCGCACGGCGCCATGCTCGCGCGCCCGGTCGACCAGGGCGTGCACGATGTCGAACATCCGCGTGCGGACGCTCTTGACGTCTGCGGTGAGTTCGCCGGCCTCCTGCAGGAACGACAGGTCGCGTTGCTGTCGCTGGTGCGCTGCGGCGGCGAGGAATTCCAGCAGCGCCGCGCCTGGATCGGCCGCGTCCAGCAGCCGTTCGCCGATCGTGTTGAGCGCATCGACGCGGTCGAGGACGATAGCGGCGATCAGGTCGTCCTTGCTGGCGAAGTGGCGGAACACGGTGCCTTTTCCGACACCGGCCCGCCGGGCGATGTCGGCAACCGATGCGTCCAGGCCTCGCTCCGCGAACTCGTCCGCAGCCGCCGCCAACAGCAGTTCCCTGTTGCGGGCGGCGTCGGCACGCAACGGCCGGGTCGAGGTCACTTCGACATTCTAGCAAGTTGACCGCCCGGTCCGTTTGTTGCTAGCTTGGCGCCGGTAACATGACCCAACGGTCCGTTTTGGAGGAGACGACGTGAAGGCAGTTGTGGCAACCGGCTACGGACCACCCGAGGAGTACACGGTGGCTGACGTGGCAGTACCGCGGCCCGGCCCGGGGCAGATCCAGGTTCGGATCGCGGCGGCCTCGATCAACCCGGCGGACGTGCGGCTGCCCAGCGGCGATTTCCGCGAGGTCGTGCCGCTGGAATTTCCGCACGTACCCGGCAACGACTTCGCCGGCACGGTCAGCGAGGTCGGTGACGGCGTAACGGCCTATCAGGTGGGCGAGGCGGTTTTCGGCCAGGCCGTGCCCCGGGTGCTGCGGGCGATGGCCGGTACGACTCGGCCTTCGCTGAGCACCGGCTCACTGGCCGAGTACGCGGTCGTCGAGGCCGACACCCCGTTCCTGGCCCACCGCCCGTCCGGTCTCGACGTCGAACAGGCAGCAGCTCTGCCTACCGTCGGCCTGACCGCCCGGGCGCTGATGGCCACCGCCCAGGTCCAGCCCGGCGAGACGGTCCTGGTAGTCGGCGCCACCGGTGGTGTCGGTACCGCGGTCATCCCGCTGCTCGCCGGCGCGAAAGCCCGGGTGACCGCAACCGCGACCGCCGCCGATGTCGACATCCTGCGGGCGCTCGGCGCCGACCAGACCATCGGATACGCCGAAACGGAATACCCCGCAGGAGTCGACATCGCGTTCAACCTGGCTCTGCCGGGCGACCGCCTCACCGCAGTGGCGAACGCCATCCGCCCAGGTGGACGTCTGCTGACGATCACCCACCCCGTGCCGCAACAGGAGTGGATCGGCCGCGACGACGTGAGTCTGCACTTCGTGCTGGACATGGACGGCGCGTTCGGCGGGATGCGCGAGGTTGGCGAACTGGCGGTTCGCGGCGAACTGCCGGCCACCATCGGCCGCCGCTACACCCTCGACGACGGCGTTCAGGCATGCGTGGACTTCGTCCGTCTGCACACGACCGGCAAGCTGATCGTCACGATGCCGGAGGTGCTGCCGATGATTCGCCCGTCCGGCACCAGGTAGAGGTGCAGGCCATCGCGCGGGGTCCGCACGGTGTTGTCGTCGACCTGGCGGGGGGTCCGTAGCCGCGGCTTCTTCGACTTTGGTCGGCGCTGCCGCCGACTAAGGCCGTGGCGGGCTGGACTTCCGCCGCTGTCGGCGGCCCGGGCCCGGCGGGTGCACTGGGTGGGTGACAAACACCGATACCGGCAACGCGCATCGTGGGGTTCCACCGCTGCGCGACTCAGTGCGAGCTGGCGAGCGGGCGCTGGCGCCGGACCTGGCCCGCGGCGTCATGTTGCTGCTGATCGTGGTGTCGAACACGGGGTTCCACCTGTGGGCGGCGCCGCACGGCCCGTCCGGGTGGCACCCGACGGACGGGTCGTCGGTGGACCGGGTCGCCCAGTTCTGCCAGATCATGATGTTGGACCTGCGGGTGTATCCGTTGTTCGCGTTCCTGCTCGGCTACGGGATGATGCAGCTGTTCACGCGTCAGACGGCGGCAGGGGTGCCGGCGGGGGCGGCTGTCGCGTTGCTGCGCCGCCGCAGCCTGTGGCTTGTCGTGTTCGGTTTTGGGCATTCCGCGCTGCTGCTCGCTGGCGACATCCTGAGCTTCTACGGGGTGTTGAGCCTTGTGCTCGGCTGGTTGTTCCTGCGTCGGCGTGACCGCACGCTGCTGGTGTGGGTGGGGGTGTTCGCGGCGCTGGCGGTCGCCGACGCGGCCGACGCGCTGTGGGCGGTGGCGACGTGGGACCTGGGCGCGGTGGGGGCGCCGGCGGCGCAGCCCAGCACGGACTTCTACGCCTCGGGGGAGGAGGACCCGGTGGCCGCGGCGGGAGTCCGGTTGCGGACGTGGCTGTTCCTGGCCGGCGCGGGGGCGATCGCGTGGCCGGTCAGCCCGCATGTCGTGCTGGCGTTCTGGGCGGCGCGGCGGCGGATCCTCGAGCAGCCGGCCGCGCACCGCCGGCTGTTGGGGTGGACGGCCGGCGTGGGGATCGCCGTCGGGTGGCTCGGTGGCCTGCCGGCGGCGTTGGCGCACGTGGGCCTGTTGGCAGCGCCGCCGGCGGCGGTGGCGGAGGACGGGGCGTTCGGGGCGTTGCACGCGTTGACGGGTACGGCTGGGGGTGTCGGTTACGTCGCGGTGTTCGCCCTGGTGGCCGAGCGATTGTCCCGCCGCGGCCGGCGTGGGCCGGTGGTGGTGGCGGTCACGGCGGTGGGGAAGCGGTCGCTGTCGTGCTACCTGGCCCATTCGGCGATCTTCGCGCCGGTCCTGGCTGCCTGGGGGTTGGGGTGGGGCGCGTGGTTCGGTAGCGCCGGGATGGTGGGTTTCGCGGTGGTCGTGTGGTCGGTGACGGCCGTCGCGGCGTACGCGATGGAGGGTGCCGGCCGGGTGGGTCCGGCAGAGGCGCTGTTGCGCCGGTTGGTGTACGGGCGGCGGCCCGCGGGCGCCGTTCGAGATCGCAACTTTACATAATGTGCATTATCGAACTCGGCGTCCTGGCCGAGCTCCGGGACTCAGACCGCTGCGTCTTCAGTACCTCGGCCAGCGCCCGGATTCCGGCGCGGATGCGGGTCTCGTTGGTATTGCCAAAGCCGAGGACCAGCGCCGGCGGCACGCCCTCGGACGTGAGTCGGTAGTCGCTGAGCCCGCGCACGATCACGGATCGGGCCCGCGCGCCGGCGACGACCTCGGCCTCGGCCACCCCGGGCGGGAGGCGGAGCAGTGCGTGACAGCCGGCGGCCAGCCCGGTCAGTCGCAGTCCGGGCAGGTCCGCCTCGACGGCCGCGGCGAGCGTCTCGCGCCGGGCCGCGTAGAGCGTGCGCATCCGGCGCAGGTGGCGGTCGAACCGGCCGGATTCGATCAGGTGGGCCAGGGCGAGCTGGTCCAGCCCTGGAACCCCGCGGGTGGTGAGCCGCTTCTCCTCGAGGATCGCTGGCCGGTACGCGGGTGGCGCGAGGAGCCACCCGATGCGAAGCGCTGGCGCGAACGTCTTGCTCAGCGATCCGAGCGCGACGACCCGGTCGGGGTCGAGGCCGTGCAGGGAACCGACGGGCTGCCGGTCGTAGCGGAACTCGGCGTCGTAGTCGTCCTCCAGGATCACCCCGTCGACCGCCTCCGCCCAGGCCATCAGTTCGCGTCGACGGTCGGGTGAGAGCACCGCCCCGGTCGGGCACTGATGGGCCGGGGTGACGAGCACGGCGCGGGCCGGTGACCGGCGCAGCCCCGCCACGTCGAGGCCGTCGTCGTCGACCGGGACGGCCACCACGGTCAGCCCGGCGCGCCGGGCGATTTGGTCGTGCTCGCGTGGTCCGGGGTCTTCCAGGGCGACGTGGGTTGTCCCGTGCCGGGCGAGGGCCGCGAGGACAAGCGCCAGCCCGTGCCGGAAGCCGCCGACGACCACGGCGTCACCGGCAGCGGCACAGCCGGCCCGGACCCGTCGGTGGTAGGCGGTCAGAACCTCCCGCAACCGGGGGGAACCGGCCGGGCCCTCGTCGTCGAGGTCGGTGGCGGGGATGGTCCGGGCCGCCTCGGTCAGCGCCCAGAGCCAGTCGGACAGCGGGACCGAGGCGAGGTCGGGGATGCCGTACGCGAAGTTGATGGCACCGGCCGGGACGGCCTCGGAGGCCGTCTCGTCGGGTGGCGGGGCCGGGCGGGAGGACGCGACACCCGCCGCCACCCGCGTCCCCGATCCGCCGCTCGCCTCGAGATAGCCCTCGGCCAGGAGCTGTTCGTAGCAGTCGACCACCAGCCCGCGGGACGCGCCCACCTGCTCTGCGAGGCGCCGCGAGGACGGCAGCGGCTCCCCCGGTTGCAGCGCGCCGCGCCGGATCGCGGCGCGCAGCTGCTCCGCCAGCTGCTGACGCAGCGGTCCCGGAGCCGCCCGGTCGACGGTCACCGGAAGCTCCGGTCCGCCGCGGTTCCATCGGACACCCACCGGACCACCGTAAGTGGTCCACGGATCCACCGGTGAACCGGACCTACTGAATGGACCGGTTCCGCTGAAGGATCAATGCCGACGGAGGAGGAACCATGACACTAGCGATCGCTCTCTCCCTGGCGGCGGCCCTCACCTACGGCGTCATCGACTTCGTCGGCGGCTTCGCGTCCCGGACGGTGACCCCGTGGGCGATCGCCGTCACCGGCCAGGTCGGCGGCGGCCTTGCCATGCTGGTCGTCGCGTTCGCGTCAGCGGGCAGTGTCACCGCGGAACACCTCGGCTGGGCGGCCCTCGCCGGCGCGGGCAGCGCTGCGGGCACCGTCTATCTCTACCGGGGCCTCGCCTCGGGACGCAGCACCCTGGTGGCCCCGCTGTCGGCTGTCGGGGCGGCAGCCGTCCCGGTGTTCGCGGCCGTGGTCGGCGGAGACCGGCCACCGGTGCTCGTCTGGGCCGGGATCCTCGTCGCTCTGCCGGGGATCTGGCTGGTGGCGATGTCGGGCGGCGGTGAGCTCCGGGAAGGGACAGACCTCGCCGCGATCCGCGACGGTGCGCTCTCCGGTCTCGGGTTCGGCGTCCTGTTCACCGCGGTAGGTCAGATCCCGGCGTCGGCGGGGTTCCTGCCCCTGGCCGTGCAGAACGGCGCCGCCGGGGTCGTCACCGTCGCCGCAGCCGGGGCGCTGCGGCAGTCGTGGGTGCCGTCGACGGGACGGGCGTGGATCGGCCTGCCGCTCGGCGTCCTGGGCGCCGCCGGCACCGCGGTGTTCATGACCGCCACCCAGGCCGGGAGCCTGTCGATCACCGGCGTCGTCGTGTCGCTCTACCCGGTCTTCACGATCGCGCTGTCGATCCTGCTGCTCCGCGAGCGCCTCGGCCGCCCCCAAGGGCTCGGCGTGCTGCTGTGCGGCGTCTCAGTCGCCCTCATCGCCGCCGGCTGACCCACCGCACATTCAGACTGTCCGGCCGGCGGGGAACCTGGGTTACTACCGGGCAGGCCGGTCCGCTGGCCACATCGTCAGCGCCGGCCGCGGTCGAGGGCGGCGACCTCCCGCACGGCTGCGGCGACGGCCGGGAAGTCCTTCTTCAGGATCGCACCGTGGTTGCTGGCGACCTTCGCGTGGACCTTGATGTTCGCTCTGCGCGCGGCCACCTGGTCGATGCCGGCGCGGATCCGTTCTTGCTCATCACCGCGGCTTCCGAACGACGTCCCCGAGGCGACCACGTACCGCACCGGGACGGTGATGCTGTCCAGCACGGGGCCCAACGCGCTCACGCGGGACAGCTTGCCGAGCTCGATGTTGGAGTCCGCCTGCTGTTCGGCGGTCATCCGCGGGGTCAGGCCCGTCGGGCGTAGCAGGGGCATGAACCAGCCCAGTCGCCGGTACAGCTTCCGGAACCGCTGCTCCATGGCCTCGTCGAGCCAGTCGTACGGGAATGCGCCGTCGACCAGGACCGCGCCCACGGTCCGGTCCGGATTCCGGCTTGCCCAGTGCGCCGCGACGACCGCTCCGTAGGACCAGCCCACCAGCAGCGCCCGGTCCACTCCCCGGGCCGCGAGAACGGCATCGACGTCCCGGACGGCCGCCGCGAAGGAATAGTCCGCCGAACGCTTCGATCTGCCGCGGGCCCGCCCGTCGTAGGTGATGTGCCGCCACCCGGTACCCAGCTCGGCGATGACCCGCCGCCAGTATCCCTGAGTGGCGAACTGGCCGTTGAGGTACACCACCGGGATGCCGGCGCCGCCGGTGTCGGTCACGGCCAGGGCCGTGTCGTCGACCGGCACCATGCCGGTCCACTTCGGGTTGCGCGAGGCTGTGCTGTCCGTCGTCATGTGCGTGTTCCCCCAGGTCTGATTCGGCGTCTGTGGACCCTGCGCGCGGCTGGCAGGCCCCGCTGGCATCCGGTTAAAGGCTGCGGGCGCTGATGTTGCCGTGGTCGGTGGTCGCGTGGATGTTCAGCCCGGCCGCGGTGCCTTCGGCGTTCTGCAACGCGTTGTCGATCCGGCCGTAGCCTGTGCCGGCGTCCAGGCGGGCGGAAACTCCGCGGGCGGCGCCGACCGTCACGTCGCCCATCCGGGTGCGCAGCGCGACCGTGCCGGACGTGGCCTCGACGATGTGGATGCCGCCCTTCTGGGTGCTGATCTCCGCGGGGCCGGTCAGGCGGCCCACCACGACGTCGCCGGCGTGGGCGGCCACGCGCACACTCGCAGCCTCGTCGATCTTGACCGCGCCGAGCGCGCCCTCGCTGGCGACGGTGCCGAGCCGTCCGACGCCCCGGAACCCGGCGCCGGCCGCCTTCGCGTCGACGTTCGAGCCGGCAGGCAACTGGACGGTCACCTCGATGGACCCGAACGCGCCGAGGATCTGGTTGCTCTCCCCCGGGGCCTTGATCCGCAGGATGCCGTCGTCGAACTCGACCGTGGTCCGCTCAGCCGCCTGCACGTCGCGGCCATTGCCGGCGTTGGCGGGCAGGACCTCGACGGTGGTGTCGGCCCGATCGGCGGCGATGACCTTGATGTGCCCGGCGGGGACGTCCAGGACCGCGGTGATCGCGGCGGGGGTGTCGAACTTCTGCATGGTGTTCTCCTCGTGCGCTCGTTGTTTTTCTTTTTTGAAACGCTACGTTGCCTTCGCTGGGCGCGCAACGCCATCGTTGCAGACGAGATGCGTATTCCCAGCTCGTAGGCTGCACATCGTTGCAATGGACATTCAATTAACGCAATGTCGAGAGAGTCGATCGTTGCGTTGACTTCGGTCGAACGCTACGTTGGCCACACCCAGGGACGCACGAAGGGAGACGCGGTGCCGGGAGGCAGACTCACCCAGCAGGAACGTCAGCAGATCGCGTTGGGGCTGGCCGACGACCTCGCCTACGCAGAGATCGCCCGACGTCTCGGCCGCCCCACGTCGACGATCACGCGTGAGGTGATGCGCAACGGCGGCCCCACCGCCTACCGCGCCGAGGTGGCCCACCGGGCCACCGAACGCCGCGCCCGCCGCCGCCCGCACACGCCGCCCCGGCGCCAGGGGGCGCCGGCGCAGGGCCACGGCCGCGACGACGAGGCCGTGCGGGAGTACGAGGAGGTGTTCTCCACCCTCCTGATGCAACAGGGCCTGCCCAAGATGGGGGCCCGGGTGCTCACCTGCCTTTTCATCGCCGACGTGGACAGCCTCACCGCAGCCGAACTCGTCCGGCACCTCCAGGTCAGCCCAGCGTCCGTCTCCAAGGCGATCGCGTTCCTCGAAGATCAGGGCCTGATCCGCCGGGAACGCCACGAACGCCGCCGCGAGCACTACTTCGTCGACGGCGACGTGTGGTATCAGTCGACGATCGCCGGCGCCCGCGGCGTAGCCCAGGTCGCCGAGACCGCCCGACAGGGCGTCGGCATCCTCGGCCGCGACACCCCGGCCGCCGGCCGGCTCGAGAACATCGCCCGCTTCAGCGACTTCGTCAGCGAAAGCATCTTCCGGGCCGCGGAGCAGGTCCGCGAAGTCCTCCACACGAAGCGGGAAGAAAGCTCGGGCGGTCCGGGCGGCACCGCGCGCGGTGAGGACTTGACCGGTCGGTGAACGACCCCGCCGGCCAAGGCGTCGACGCTGTCCGGCCGATCCGCGACGACATCAAGGTCCGGGTGCAGCGGCTGCGCACCGAGCTGCCCGTCTCGAAGGGGTCCCGGGCTCAGGCGCCGACGTAGCTGGCGAGGTGCTCCCCGGTGAGGGTGGAGCGGGCCGCGACCAGGTCGGCCGGGGTGCCCTCGAAGACGATCCGCCCGCCGTCGTGGCCGGCGCCGGGGCCGAGGTCGATGATCCAGTCGGCGTGCGCCATGACCGCCTGGTGGTGCTCGATGACGATGACCGACTTCCCGGCGTCGACGAGCCGGTCGAGCAGGCCGAGCAGCTGCTCCACGTCCGCGAGGTGCAGGCCGGTGGTCGGCTCGTCGAGGATGTAGACGCCGCCCTTGTCGCCCATGTGGGTGGCCAGCTTGAGCCGTTGCCGCTCGCCGCCGGACAGCGTGGTGAGCGGCTGGCCGAGGCTGAGGTAGCCGAGCCCGACGTCGGCGAGTCGGCCGAGGATGGCGTGCGCCGCCGGCGTGCGGGCCTCGCCGGTGCCGAAGAACTTTTCGGCCTCGGCCACCGACATCGCGAGCACCTCGCTGATGTCGCGGCCGCCGAGGTGGTACTCCAGCACCGATGCCTGGAACCGCTTGCCCTCGCACTCCTCGCAGGGCGTGGCGACCCCGGCCATCATGCCGAGGTCGGTGTAGATGACGCCAGCGCCGTTGCAGTTCGGGCAGGCGCCCTCGGAGTTGGCGCTGAACAGCGCCGGCTTGACGCCGTTGGCCTTCGCGAACGCCTTGCGGATGGGTTCGAGCAGCCCGGTGTACGTGGCCGGGTTGCTGCGCCGGGAGCCGCGGATGGGCGCCTGGTCGACCGACACCACGC
>DASQDS010000477.1:0-2242 GCA_035634075.1 Pilimelia sp.
CTCCCGGCGCCCCGGGCCGGGATGCGGGCTCAAGTAGATGTCGATCGGGTGCCGGTCCGGGTCGCCCGGGTCCCGGTACCGCACGCCGGCGAATTCGTCCGCCGCCCACAGCGCCTCCTTGAAACCCTCCAGAGCCTTGCCGGACGTCGTCGCGAACACCAGCAGCTCGCCGTCCGCCGCATCCTCGATGACCAGCTCCACCGCCGTCGCCAGCGGAAACCCGGCCGAACGCAGCGCCGCCCGGTAGCAGTCCACCAGGAACGCCACGCGGTGCCCGGCGGGCTGCGCACCCACCGCCCGCCACCCGGCGTCACCGAACAACCGGTCGCCGTCGGTGCCGGCTTCGGGGGCGGCCGCCAGGCGGGGCAGCACGGTCGGGGCCAGCACCAGCAGCACCTCGGCCGGCTTGCCGACGCTCAGGGCGGCCACCGTGGCGAGCGCCGGCGGAACGGCGGCAGCGCTCGCGTCGAGGTAACCGAACAGCGGTACCCGCGCGGCGGCCGCCGCCTGCAACGCCACTGCCAGCCGGGCGTCGGTGCCACCCGGGACGGTGTGCACCACCAGCGCCGCCGACGAGCCCGCCGGTTGCTGCACGCCGGAGAGCCGCCGGGCGGTGACCGCCGCGTCGTCCGCCACGGCCACCATCGCCAGCTCGCGGCCGCGTACCAGGTCGGACTGCTCGGCGAAGACCCGCAGCGCCGCCTCCGCCGCCCGGCCGTCGTCGAGGTCCGCGTAGCCGTGCGCGTAGGTGGCCCGCCGGGCCCGGTGCAGCGCCGCCGGAGCCCACGCCTCCAGATGGCGCACGAGCAGCTCACGCTTCACGGCGGCGGCGGCGGCGGTCCGGTCGCCGGAGCCGGGACCGGCTGAGTCGGACCCGGTGGAGTCAGAGCCGGCCGAGTCGGACCCGGTGGAGTGGGGGGCGGCGGTCATACCGCGTTTGTACTCCTAGCCGGTGAATCATCCCGGACCGGGACGGGCTTGGCTGGGCGAAGGACGTCCGGCGCCGGTAACGGCCGGGCCGCCGATCACTGCTTCCCGGCGATCGTTCAGGATCGATCACGCACAGCACTTGTACCTATCGTCGCTGAACAAGCACTATGAGGCACGTGTCCCCCCGGCTCGCTCAACTCACCGACCACGCCCGCTCCCTGACGTCCGCCGGCGACCTCGCAGGCGCCCGGGCAGTGCTCGACGACGCCCTGGCGCCGGCGGACGTGGACCCGATGCGGGCCTCCCCCGAGCTGGCCGACGCCGCGGCGCTGCAGGCGCGCATCCTGGTCACCCTGGGCGACCCGACCGCGGCCCGCGCGTGGGCCGGGTTCGCCCACGCCGCGGCTCACCGGCTGCACGGCCCGCACGACGAGCGGACGCTGGCGACCGCCGCCACCCACGCCGCCGTGCTGCACCGGGTGGGCAGCCACACCCGGGCTGCGGAGCTCTACCGCGACATTCTCCACCAGCTCACCGCCACGGACGGGCCGGACTCCGCCCGGGCCCTGGCCGCCGAGGCCGACCTGGCCACCGCCGAGCACGCGGGCGGGCACTGCGCCGCTGCCCGCAGCCGGCTCTCCGGCGCCTGGCGCCGGCACCGTGACGCGTACGGCGACGCCGCACCGGCCGGCATCAAGATGCTGGCCCGGCTCGGCGCCATGGAGCGCGAGTGCGGCCTGGCCACGTCGGCGCACGAGCACCTGACCCTGGCCCAGGAGCTGTGCGCCCGGTACCTGCCCGGTGACCACGTGCTCAGCATCCAGGTCGCGGCGTTGGCCCGCGCACCGCGGTCCGGGACGCATGCGTGCCGGCAGGCCGGCGATGACTCCGGTCCACCGGCGGTCCCCGGCGTGGTACCGGTGCCGCGGTCCCGGCCGGCCGGGGTCACCGCCGTTGCACCGCGTGCCGAGCCCGCCGACGGTTGGCCACCCGAGGGCGCCTACGACGCGCCGTACGACGCGCCACCGCAGGGCGAGCAGCGGTGGTCCGGCGCGGGAACACCGGACAGCGACCGGCTACTGCCGGTCCACCTGCCCCGGCCGGAGCGGGCGGCCTCCCGTCGACCGGTCATCGTGGCCGGGGCGATCACGGTAGGCCTGGTGGTGGCCGCCGCCTTGGGTGCTGCGGCGCTGTCACGCCAGGACGAGCCGGAAGACCCGCCGGCCCCGGCGGCCCAGTCCGCACCGCCCGGGTCCACAGGGCCTGGGTCCGCACCACCCGGGTCCACCCGGCCGGGGTCCGCACCGGATTC
>DASQDS010000478.1:0-6501 GCA_035634075.1 Pilimelia sp.
CGGCGCTGCTCCGGGACGCCGACGTGCCGCTCGACGTGCAGGTGGACTGTTGGCTGCTCATCGCCGCCGCGGAGCTGGCCGAGCACCGTGCCGACCCGGCTCGGGCGGCGGTGGAGCGGGCGCTGCGCGTCGCGGAGGCGGAGCACCTGCGCCGTCCCGTCCTCGAGGCCGCGGCGCCGGTGCGCCGGCTGCTCCGCGAGGACGAGTCGGTCATGGACCGACACGGGTGGCTCTCCCCCGCCGTCGCCGATGCGCCCGGGGCGGCTCTCACGCCGCCCGCCACGGCCGGCGACGGCGCGCCACTCACGCTCGCCGCCGAGCCCCTGACCGCCCGGGAGACCGAGGTCCTCACGCTCCTGGCGGCCCTGCTGTCCACGGAGGAGATCGCCGGCCGGATGTTCGTGTCGGTCAACACCGTCAAGACCCACATCCGCGGCATCCTGCGCAAGCTGGCCGCCACGCGCCGCAACGAGGCCGTCCGGCGGGCCCGCACGCTGGGTCTGCTCTGACACCGGGGCCGGACGGCAGCCTACTCATCCGCCACGGGTGAGCCCCCGAGCCGGCCCGGCGGAACACGATCGGTACATGACCGATCTCCGCGGCGTCGGCACGCCGGCGGGCCAGCGCCGAGCCGCGCCGCCCGGGATGGCGTGGATTCCACACGGGACGTACCGGATGGGGTCCGATCACCACTACCCGGAGGAGGCACCGGCACACCCGGTCACCGTGACCGGGTTCTGGATCGACCGGTACGCCGTGACCAACCGGGAATTCGCCACGTTCGTCCGGCAGACTGGGTACCGCACGGTCGCGGAGCGGCCGCCGGACGTGGCGTGGTACGCCGACATCGTGCCAGAGCTGCAGGAGCCGGCGTCCATCGTCTTCGTCCCGCCGCCGGGCCCGGTCGACCTGAGCAGGCTGGAGAACTGGTGGGCGTACACGGCAGGCGCCGACTGGCGGCACCCGCAGGGCCCCGGATCGTCGGTCGCGGACCGCTCCGAGCATCCCGTGGTGCATGTGGCCTGGGCGGACGCCGCGGCCTACGCCGCGTGGGCCGGCAAGGAGCTGCCCACCGAGGCCGAATGGGAGTTCGCCGCGCGCGGCGGGCTCGACGGCGCGCCCTACGCCTGGGGCGAGGAGCTCACCCCCGGCGGCGTCCACCTGGCCAACACCTGGCAGGGCGAGTTCCCACACGAGAACACGCTGGCCGACGGGTACGCGGGTACGGCGCCGGTCGGCCGGTACCCGCCCAACGGGTACGGCCTGTACGACATGATCGGCAACGTCTGGGAATGGACCGCCGACCGGTACGCCGACCCCGCCGCCGCACGGGCCTGCTGCGCGGGCCGCCCGCCCGGTGGCGACGCGGCATGCGACGGCGCCCCCGCCGCGCCGCGCAAGGTGATGAAGGGCGGCTCGCATCTGTGCGCGCCCAACTACTGCCAGCGCTACCGCCCGGCGGCACGGATGCCGCAGGCGATCGACACGTCGACCTCGCACCTCGGCTTCCGCTGCGTGGCGCGCGCGCCCGTCACCGGCGCGGGCTGAGGCGTCCATGCGCACCGGCCCGCGGCGCTAGCGCCCGCGCGGCAGGCCGATCAGCAGCCGGCCGACGGCGGCGACGGCGAACGCGACGGTGACAGACCGATATGGAACAGTCCCCAGCCGGTGGATGGCAGACCTGGCCCGCTCAGCCCAGCAACCCGAGGCCGCGGGCGCGGACAACCGCCTCCCGGCGCCGGGACACCTCGAGCTTGCGGTAGATGGACCGCAGGTGCGCCTTGACAGTGTTTACCGAGACGTGCAATTCCTCCGCAATCTCACCGGCGTTGAACATCGTCGGCAGATAACGCAAGACCTCCATCTCCCGCGTGCTGAGCTCCGCGGCCGGCGACTGGGCGCCGGGTCGCCCGCCGCCCGGTCGCAGCTCGCCCAGGACGCCCGCCACGAACGCGGAGCTGTCCGGGGCCAGCCAGCGCTGGCGCTCGATCAGGTCCGCGGTGCGGCTGCGGTCGATGCCCGAGAATGGGCGGCGGATGCCCTCCCGCTCGGCGATGGCCACGGCGCGCACGAGGGCGTCGGCGGACCGGACAGCGCGTCCCTGACGGTCGGCCAGCAGCGCGGTCACCACCCAGGCCTCGACCGCAGCGACGAGGTCCGTCGGCGCGTCGCGCACCGACGCCAGCCGAGCGTCGGCCCGCTCGATGTCGCCCGCGGCGAGGTCGGCCCGAGCGAGGCTGACCCGCTCCCGTTGCGCCAGCGCCTCGTCGACGCATTCCGGTCCGGTCCTTGCCTGCGGTCGTCCCCGGCCGGCGGCGAGGTCGATTTCCGCCTGCGCCAGCGTCAGCCAGCGGAGCAGCACCGGCGCCAGCGTCGCGGCGTCCACCTCCTGCCACGTCTGGCCGAGCACGACCTCGGCCGCCGCCGGGCTGCCCCGGGCCAGCAGGAGGCGCACCTGGGCCACCCGCAGCGCCACCCCCTGCGCGAGTTCCGGGTCGCAGCGGTGGGCGTCGAACCCGTGCTTGAGGGTCTGCTCCGCCTCTGCCAGGTTGTTGCTTTCCACCTCGACCATGGTGAGGGCGGTATGGGCCGCGACGGCCTGCAGGCTCCCGGTCAATCCCCGGGTGCGCGCCAGCTCGCCGGCCGCCGAGGCCAGTTTGCGGGCCTCCCGCAGAGATCCGCGCAGGAACTCGATCACGGCGAGGTGGCCGGTGGCGTTGATCTCGACGAGGTCCAGCCGCGCCGCCCGGGCGCCCATCAGCGCCGTCCGCAGATACTGGTCGGCGCGGTCGAGATCACCGTTCCAGAGCAGGCCGACGCCCTTGTTGTCGACCGCGATCGCCCGGTATTGCAGCGCCGACGGCAGCTCTTCGAGGCGCACCTCGGCGAGGAGCCCGAGCACGTCGGTCGCGGCGGCGATGAGCGCGGTGGTGTCGCCGCGTGCCCTCGCGACCGCCAGTTCGAGGCTGCGCAGCGCGATCTCGACCGGCCGTCGGCCGGTGCTCCCGAGGTGTTCCAGGAGCAGCCGGGCGTCCGCCACCTGGCGCGGGATACCCCCGTAATCGCGGGCGTTGAACAGCAGCAGCGCGGCGCAGATCTTCAGCTCGGCGGTCCGCGGAAACTGGTCCGGCGGCACCTCCCGCAGGACGTTCGCCAGCGCGTCCCGGTCGGCCGACAGAATGAAGGGGACGAACCCCGCCACGACCAGCCGGCCCACCAACGGCCAGTCGCCGGCCGCTGCGGCGTGCGTGACCGCCTTGAGCGGCGCATTGTGCCTCGCGTACCACCGCGCCGCCCGCAGGTGCAGCTCCGGGGCCATCCCCGGTTCCTCCACCTGCAGCAGGTGCCGCAAAAGGTCGCGGAGCAGGGGGTGGTAACGGAACCAGCCTGGCGATGCGCCGTGGCCGACCACGAACGCGTTGGCCCGTTCCAGCCGCTCCAGCATCGCCTGGCTGTGCGCGCCCGCCACCATCGCGTCGGCGAGGTCACCGGACAGCCGGTCCACGATGCTGGTGTGGATGAGGAACCGCCGGACGGCCGGCGGCTGATGCGCGAGCACCTCCCCCATCAGGTAGTCCGCGACGGCGCCCCGGTCGCCGGTGAACCGGGCGGTGGCGTACTGGTCGCCGCGCGCCGTCAGGTAGCTCGCCGCGAGCCTGAGCCCGGCCGCCCAGCCCTCGGTGCGGTCAAGGAGCGTCCGCAGCTCGGTGTCCGCCAGCTGCAGGCCGTGCCCGACCAGCAGCTCGGCGGCCTCGGCCATGGTGAACCCGAGGTTCGGGGCCCGGATCTCGGTAAGCCAGCCGGCCGTCCGGAGGCGGTGCAGCGGCAGCGGTGGGTCCTGCCTTGCGATCAGCACCAACCGTAGTCGCTCGGGCTGGTGGCGCAGGAGCGCACCGAGATCCCTCAGAATGCGCGGGTCGACCACGGCGTCCAACTCGTCCAGCACGAGAATCACCGGGCCGGACAACCGGCCCAGCGCCACGGCGATCCGCTCGACGGGCGCCCGCCGGGTGGCCGGTCCCTTGTTCACCCCCCGCACGAGGTCGTCGTCCGGCGCCATCCCGGTGCGCCGGATCGCCGCCAGCACGCTCGACCAGAACGTGTCTGGACGGTCGTTCTCCGCGTCGAGGCCGAGCCAGCCCACCGCTGCCGGGGGCGTCACCGTCTCCGCCCAGGACGCCGCCAGCGCCGTCTTGCCCCAGCCGGCACCGGCGCTGATCAGCGTGACCGGGCGCCGCGTACCGCCGTCCAACAGGCGGAACAGGCGAGGGCGGGCGACGAACGCGGGCGGTGTCCGGGGGCGGCCCAGCTTGGCCACCGCCGCGCCCGACAGCACCGGCCCGTCGGGCGGGCCCACCCGGACCGCCCGCCCGTCCGGCCGCCCCGCGCCGGCTGTGCCCGGAAGCTGTTTCGAGAAGCCGTCCACGCCCATCACTCGCCCCCTAGCGCCCCGCCGGTCGGCTGGTTGGCTGGTTGCTGGCCAACGCCGTCGGCCCGGCTTCGCCAGCCGGGCGGCAGCGACCGGCGCCACCCACCCAGCCCGGATCGATGCCCGGTACTTCACCACGGTGGCCGGTGGGTGCGACTCACCCGGCTCGGGTGAGCCAGCGGTCGCCCCGGGTGACCGGGGACCGCTCCCGCCCGGACCCGTCCGGTGTGGCGGGAAGGGCGGCGGCCAGCCGGGCAAGCCCATCACCCGGCCGCGCAAGGCCGGCCGATCCGTGGCCCGAGGAGGGTTCAGCGGCCGAGCGGGACGGCGCCGGATCCGCCGGACACGCCCTGGTCGCGGGGGTACCGCGCGGTGTGCCCGGTGGACCATCGGCCGGCGCGCTCCGCGCGCACCTCCACGGCCACCGCGGTCCGGTCCACCCGGATGACCGTCCAGGAGCGGGCGGCCCCCCGGGTGCGGGTGCTCGTCGCCGTGCCGGCCACCACCTCGATCAGCCGATGCGTGCCGCCACCCGCCCGGCCCAACTCGACTGCCCGGCTGCGGGGCACGTGGGTGTGTCCGGCCAGCACGAGGTCGACGCGCGCGGCCGCGAGCGCGCGCAGCAGCGCGGCGCGGCCGGCGATCCGGGCCGGCCCGATGGCGAACGGCGGATGGTGCAGCGCCACCAGTCGAACGGACGTCGCCGGCGCGGCGCACGGCAGCTCCGCGACGAACGTGGCCTGGCGACGTGACACCCGCCCGCCCTTCCACCGCCAGCGCGGCATCGACTGCAGCCCGAGCGCGCGAAGCCCGGCCAGGTCGACGAGCGGGTCCAGGTCCGGCTGGATTTCCACCCGGTAGCGGGCGTACGGCGAAAGCAGGCGGGCAGCGGCGAACAGTGGCACGTCGTGGTTGCCGAGCACCACCAGGCGCGGCGCGGGCAGCCGGTCCAGCAGAAGGCGCGCCGCCCGGAACTGGTCGGGCCGCGCTCGCATCGTGCAGTCACCGGTGACCACGGTCAGGTCGGGCCGCACCGCCTCGACGTCCGCGACCAGCGCCTCCGCGATTTCGGGCAGGTGAGCGCCGACGTGCAGGTCCGAGACGTGCGCGAGGACGAACGACCCCGCCGCTGAGCCCGGTATGCCCGACCCGGCGCGGGGGGTCATCCGGCCGGGCGCCGGGTCGGCAGGGCGAGTGCGCGCAGCCGGCCCCAGTCCATCGCCGGCCGGGCCGGCGCGCTCCCCGGGCGGTGCCTGGGCACACGCACTCGCAGCGCGCCCCGCCGGATCGTGCAGCGCACGGGCGCCGGCAGGCACAGCGCCTCGCCGTCGACGCCGGCCTGAATCGTGGACGTGTCCGCCTCGATCACCACCTCGGCCGCCGTGGCGAACGTGATCCGCCTCGAGCGGCGCCCGCCCAGCAGGCGCGCGGCGTCCGCGGCGCCGTTGACCGTGACGGCCAGGACGCCGAGGACGCCGGTGTCCAGCCGCTCGCGGCGGCTGAGGCCGGCCAGATCGTCCGTCGCGTAGGGGTTGTTGCTGACCAGGACCACCTGCGGCCCGGCCACCGTGCGGTCGGCGACCCGCAGGCGCAGGTGCGGCCCCTGCTGCCCGGTCAGGCGGTCGGGCAGTAGGGCCAGCGTGGTCCCGACCTTGTCGTCGCGGTAGTCGGCGCTCTGCACGATTGCGGCGTAGGCGCCGAACGAGGCGTTGTTGACGAACGTGCGGTCCCCCACCAGGCCGAGGTCCACGTGCAGCTCGACACCGTCGATCAGCGCATCCAGGCAGGTCGACGGGTCGTCGCGGTCGAGTCCCAGGTCCATCGCGAAGTGGTTCCGGGTCCCGGCGGAGATCACCATGAACGGCACGCCGTGCTCGGCCGCGACCGCCGCCACGGCCGCCTGCGTGCCGTCCCCGCCGGCCACGCCCAGCAGGTCCGCGCCCTCGCGCACCGCGCGGCGGGCCAGCGCGGCCACGTCCACCGGGTCCGGGCCGACCAGGAGCGCGACCTCCGCGCCGAGTTCGCGCGCCCGGTCCGCCAGTCCGAAGCGCTGCACCTTTCCGCCGCCCGAC
>DASQDS010000479.1:0-2765 GCA_035634075.1 Pilimelia sp.
GCACCACCTCCACCGGGTGGGCGCCGCCGAGGAACCGCGCGGTCTCCTCGATGGGGCGCACGGTCGCGGACAGCCCCACCCGCTGCGCCGGCCGGGCCAGCAGCGCGTCCAGCCGCTCGAGGGAGAGGGCCAGGTGCGCGCCCCGCTTGCTGGCCGCGACGGCGTGCACCTCGTCCACGATCACCGTCTCGACCCCGCGCAGCGACTCGCGGGCCGCCGACGTGAGCAGGAGGAACAGCGACTCCGGGGTCGTGATCAGGATGTCCGGCGGCGTGCGCGTGAACGCCCGGCGCTCGTCGGCGGGGGTGTCCCCGGTGCGCATGCCGACCGTGACATCGGGAGGCGGCAGCCCCAGCCGGGACGCGGCCTGCCGGATGCCGGCCAGCGGGGCCCGCAGGTTGCGCTCCACGTCCACCGCCAGCGCCTTGAGCGGGCTCACGTAGAGCACCCGGCATCGGCGGGTGCGGTCGGCCGGCGCCGGCTCGGCGGCGAGCCGGTCGAGCGCGGCCAGGAAGGCGGCGAGCGTCTTGCCGGACCCGGTGGGGGCCACCACCAGGGCATGCCGGCCCGCGGCCAGCGCCCGCCACGCCCCCGCCTGCGCGCCGGTGGGGGCGGCGAAGGCGGCGGCGAACCACGCCCGCGTCGCGGGACCGAACCGCTCCAGCACATCCACGGGTCCCATCCTGCCCCGGGGGTACGACAAGCGGCTCGTCGTGCCGGAACGATCGGGTGTTCCGCATCTAATTCGCCCTACGTGACGGTATGGTCGACAAGTAGTCCCGATCTTGGCGGACGGGTCGGCTCGTGGCGGCCCGCCGTCCACCGCCTACGCCGCGTGACCCGCGGCACGGGAAGGGGCCGGTGTGGAGCGCAGCGAGGACACGGCGACGGCGCGACGCGGGCTGGAGCACGACACCGACGTGCTGGTCCGCCAGGTCGACAGCCACCTGGCCACCCTGCGGCTGGCGCCGGGTCGGCACGACGTGGCCCTCGCGGAGCTCGTCGCCGAGGCGCTGCGCGCCCTGCTGGTCGGGACCGCCGGCGCGAGCGCGGCGGACCGGGCCCGGGTCCGGGCGGCCGTGCACTACTTCGTGCTGCGCCGCGACAGCCGGCGCGACCGCCGGCCCACCCGGGCGCTGACCGAGGATCTCCGCGTGGTCAACCGCGTCGCCCGCGAGCTGGGCCGCGACGACCTCGTCGTGACCTACGGCGACCTCCTCCCCGAACCGGCCTGACCCCCGCTCCCCGGCCCGGCCCTGGGCCACAATCCGGCCGAACCGATGATCCCGATCCGGCACCGCCGCGTGCCGCCGCGCGCGGTGTGTTCGGTCCGCCGTCAGATCTTGGTCCCGTGACCCCCCAAAACGGTGGCTCGCGGTCCAAGATCGGAGCGGGCGAGGGCGCGGGGCCTTGGGTGGGTGCGGGGGCGGTGCGGGCAGCCCGGCCCGGGCGCTGCCCGATGGGGAAGACTTCGTGGCCGGGGCGCCGCTGAGCTTGTCCGGCGTGGCTACAGTGCGCGCTGTGACGACAGGCTCCCGTTTCCGTCTTGGTGTCGACTTTGGCACCACCCACACCGTGGCCGCACTGTCCTGGCCGGACGGTCGCGTGCAGCCGCTGCTCTTCGAGTCGAACCCACTGCTGCCTTCCGCCGTCTACGCGAGCGACGGGCGCCGGCTGCTCGTCGGCCGGGACGCCGAGCGCAGCTCGCGGGTCGACCCGGCGCGCTTCGAGCCCAACCCCAAGCGCCGCATCGACGAGCGCGTGGTGCTCCTCGGCGCGGAGGAGTTCCGCACCGCCGACCTGGTCGCCGCGGTCCTGCACCGGGTGTACGAGGAGGCGGTGCGGGTGGCCGGCGGCCCGCCGGCGGCCACCGTCCTGACCCACCCGGCGGACTGGGCCGCGACCCGGCTGCAGACCCTGACGGAGGCCGCCGCCCAGGCGGGCATCGGTGCCGTCACGCTGGTGCCGGAGCCGCTGGCCGCGGCGGCGTACTTCAGCGCCACGCTGCACCGCGAGGTCCCGGTGGGCGCGGCGCTGGTGGTGTACGACTTCGGCGGCGGAACGTTCGACATCAGCGTGATCCGGCGCCGACCGGACGGCGGCTGGGACGTGCTGGCCACCGAGGGCCTCGACGACGTCGGCGGGGTGGACCTGGACGCCGCGGTGGTCGAGCGCGTCGGTGCGACCGTCTCGGCGACCGACCCGGTGCGCTGGCAGCGCCTGCTCACCGCGGAGTCGCCCGAGGAGCAGCGTCGGCGGCGGTTGCTGTGGGACGAGGTCCGCGCCGCCAAGGAGCAGCTTTCCCGCACCTCGGTGGCGGTCGTCCACGTGCCGTTGTTCGACACGGACGTGCACCTGACCCGCGAGGAGTTCGAGCAGCTGGCGAAGCCCTGGCTCGAGCGCACCGTGGCGTTGACGGCGGCGACGCTGTTCCGCACCGGCCTGCGCCAGGACCAGGTGGCCGGCGTGGTGCTGGTCGGCGGGTCGACCAGGATCCCGATGGTCGGCACGCTGCTGCACCAGCGACTCGGCGTGCCGCCCACGGTGCTGGACCAGCCCGAGCTGGTGGTGGCCCAGGGCAGCCTGGTCGGCACCGCCGGCCGGCCGGCCGCGCAGAACGCCACCCTGCCCTTCCCCGGCCCGCCGCCGGTGTCGGCGCCCCCGGCCGCGGCGCCCGGGATGGGACCCGCCGGCCCCCCGCCGGACCCCGGGCCGCCGATGACGACGACGGGCGCCGCGGCGCCCCCCGGGCCGGCGTGGCCGGG
>DASQDS010000480.1:0-8756 GCA_035634075.1 Pilimelia sp.
GCATCGGAAGCGGCCGTGCCGGCCATCCGGCCGGCACGGCCGCGCCAACCTGACGCGGACGCTGGCGTTCACGGCAACGGGGGCTGTCACCGGGGCGCGTCACCAGGTGGGTCGGTCGGACCAGGCGGGACCAAGGTCGCCCGGACGACGGCGACCGGGCACGCGGAGTGGTGCAGTAGTGCCTGGCTGACGGAGCCGCGCACCAGTCCCTCGAAGGTGTCCCGGCCGCGGGAGCCAAGCACCACCAGCTGCGCCTTCGCCGAGCGTTCCACCAGCGCGTGGCGCGGGTGTCCGGGCACCACTTCCGGCCGGACCACGACGTCCGGGTGCTGCGTACGCCAACCGGCCAGGGATTCGCTGAGCGTCCGCCGCGGGTCCGGAACGGCCGCGTCCTCCGACGGGCCCCGTTCGCGCGGGCCCCATTCGCGCGAGCCGACGGCGAGCACCGGGACCAGTTCCGCCCGCCGGTATTCGGCCTCCCGGAAGGCG
Organism: Pilimelia sp.; assembly: GCA_035634075.1. Taxonomy (GTDB): domain Bacteria; phylum Actinomycetota; class Actinomycetes; order Mycobacteriales; family Micromonosporaceae; genus DASQDS01. The sequence continues at coordinate 490 of DASQDS010000480.1, forward strand.
AAGCCGACGGCGAGCTTGGCCGTTTCGGAGCCGTCGACGCCCACCACGACGGGGCCGGTGGCCGGCCCGGCACCGCGGACGACCAGGACGGGGCAGTGGGCGTGCGCGGCGGCGTGCACGGCCACCGAGCCGATGAGCAGACCGCTGAGGCCGCCCAGGCCCCGGTCGCCGAGCACCAACAGTGACGCGCGGCGGGATTCCGCGAGCAGTACGGGCGTCGCGGAGCCGTCGATCAGCACCGTGCTGACGGGCACGTCCGGTGCGGCGCCGCGGGCCTCGGCCGCCGCCTCCGCGAGCACACCCTCGGCCTGGTGCCGCAGCCCGGTACCGGGCAGGTCGCCGGCGACGGGTCCGACGTCGACGTGCAGCGACGGCCAGATGAAGGCATGCACGATCCGCAGCGGCTGGGTGCGGTGGGACGCCTCCCGCGCGGCGGTGCGTACCGCGGCGAGGGCCTGCCCGGACCCGTCGACGCCCACGATCACCCTCGCCTGCGTTGTGGTCACGGCTACCTCCTGTCGACGGCGAACACCCCGGCTGCCGCGTCCGCCGCACCCGTCCCAGTGCTGACCGGGCGACTCCGCCGGTTGTGACAGCGCCCGCCCTGGTCACGAACCGGTGTCCCGTCCGGTCTTCGTGAGGGCAGGGATGGTTCGCACCGGCGCGGCACCGCGTCGCCCTGGTCGTCGCTCCGCCATCGGGACCGGGGGTGTTCGCTCTGAGAACGGCAGCACGGCGCCGCGGGCTCAGCGCACGCCGAGGAAAGCGGGATGATCGATATGACGACGACGGCCGCACCGCGCGCGTGGCACGCCGACAGCCCGGACGACGCGATCCGTCGTCTGTCCGGGTCCCGCAACGGCCTCAGCAGCGAAGAGGCCGCGCGGCGCCGCGTGGAGTACGGACCCAACGACCTGACCCCGCCACGACGCCGCTCGGGGTGGACGGTGCTGGCCCGGCAGTTCACCAGCCCGCTGATCTACGCCCTGTTGGCCTCCGCCGGCGTCGCGTACGGCTTCGGGGAGGTGGCCGACGGATCGGTGGTGCTCGGGGTGGTGGTCCTGAACGCGGCGATCGGCTTCGGCCAGGAGTACCGCGCCGGCCGGGCGATCCAGGCGCTGGCGGCGCTGGTGTCCGACCTTGCGGTGGTACAGCGGGACGGCCGGTGGGCGCCCCGCCCCGCCGAGGACCTCGTCCCGGGTGACGTGCTGACCGTCGAGGCCGGTGACCGCATGCCCGCCGACCTGCGGGTCCTCGACGCCCACGGCCTGCTCGCCGACGAGTCGGCGCTGACCGGGGAGTCGCTGCCCGTGGCGAAGTCGGCCGTGGCGGTCGACGAGGAGACGTCGCTGGCGGACCGCACGTCTCTGCTGCACGCCGGCACGCTGGCGGTGGCCGGGACGGCCCAGGCCCTGGTCGTCCGGACCGGTGCCGCGACGGAGCTGGGCCGGATCTCGGCCCAGCTCGACGCCGCGGAGGAGACGGAGACGCCGCTGACCCGGGACCTCCGCCGGCTCGGCTCGACGATCACCCGGGCCGTCGCGGTGGTCGCCGCAGTGCTGCTGGGCGTCGCGCTCGTGCGCGGCTACCCGGTGGCCGACGCGGCGCTGGCCGCGATTTCCCTCGCCGTGGCGGCGATCCCCGAGGGGCTTCCGGCCATCGTGACCATCGCGCTGGCCGTGGGCGTACAGCGCATGGCCCGGCGGCGGGCGGTGGTCCGACAGCTGCCCGCCGTCGAGACCCTCGGGGCCACGTCAGTGGTGTGCACGGACAAGACCGGGACGCTGACCCGGAACGAGATGATGCTGCGCCGCGCCTGGTGCCCGGACGGCGCCGAGGCCGAGTTCGAGGGGACGGGTTACGCGCCCGGGGGCGGCATGGTCGCCGCCGGCGGCGGGACCGCGGTCGGACCGGCGGCGGAGCAGTCGCTCCGCCGGCTCCTGGCCGCCGCCGTGGTCGCCAACGAGGCCCGGCTGAGTGGCACCGGACCGGGCCGTACCGTCCTCGGCGATCCGACCGACGGAGCCCTGCTCGTCGGCGCCGAGCGGGGCGGGCTGCCGCCCGCGGCGCCCGCGGCCCCCCGGGCGGTACTGCCGTTCGACCCGCAGCGCCGCTACATGGCCGTCGCCACGGCCGCCGACCCGCCCACCACCTACTTCAAGGGCGCCCCCGAGGCGCTGCTGCCCCACGGCGGGACCGCCGCCGCCGCGGCGTACCGGGTGCTCGACCGGTTCGCCGCGTTGGGCCTCCGGGTCCTCGCGATAACCGAACGACCGGGCGACGACGTCGACGCCCCGCCGGGTGCGCGCGGTGCCCTGCGCCTCCTCGGGCTGGTGGCGCTCGTGGACCCGCCCCGCTCCGGAGCGGCCGCGGCCGTGCACGCGTGCCACGCCGCCGGCGTACAGGTGAAGATGATCACCGGCGACCACCCGGCGACCGCCGCGGCGATCGGCCGCGAGCTTGGCATCTCGGGCAGCGCACCGGCGATGACCGGCGCCCAGATCGCCGGCAGCAGTGACGCGGAGCTCCGCGAGCGGGTCCGGGGCACGGAGGTGTTCGCCCGCGTCGCGCCCGAGCACAAGCTGCGGCTGGTCCGGGCGCTGCAGGACGGCGGCGCCGTCACGGCCATGACCGGCGACGGCGTCAACGACGCCCCCGCGCTGCGGCAGGCGGACGTGGGCGTCGCCATGGGCCGGGCCGGCACGGCGGTGGCCAAGGAGGCCGCGGACATCGTCCTGGTGGATGACGAGTTCAGTACGCTCCGCGCGGCGATCGAGGAGGGCCGCCGCGTCTACGACAACCTCGTCAAGGCACTGCTGTTCGCGCTGCCCACCAACGTCGGGGAGGGCCTGATCATCCTCGTCGCGGTGCTCACCTTCCCGCTCGAGGCGGGACGCCCGGTGCTGCCGATCGAACCCGTACAGATTTTGTGGATCAATCTGGTGGCCACCGTCGCGCTGGCGTTGCCGCTGGCCCTGGAGTCGGCCGAGCCGGGTGTCATGCGGCGCCCGCCCCGCCCGGCGGCGGAGCCACTGCTGACCCCGTTCGTGGTGCTCCGCACCGCGTACGTGGGCGTGCTGATGAGCGCCGTCGCCATTGTGCTGTTCCTGGCCGCCGCGCCGTTGGGTGTCGTCGGAGCCGATTCGACCGCACAGACGCAGACCTTGGCGGTCACCGCGGTCGCGTTCTTCCAGATTTGCTACCTCTTCGCCTGTCGGACCTTCATCGCGCCTGTCCGGACCATCGGCTGGCGGTCCAACCCGGCCGTCTTCGCGGGCGTCGCGTTGCTGCTCGTCCTGCACGTCGGCTTCGTGCACCTGCCGGCGGCGCAGGCCCTGTTCGGCACGGCCTCCCTCACGCCGGCTCAGTGGGCACTGGCGGCGACCGCCGGTGCTGTGGTCCTTCCGGCCGTCGCGGTCGAGAAACGGTGGCGACGCCGCGTCGTGCCGACGCCGGCGGTGTCCCATGTCGACCCGCCGTCGTCGCCGCGTCCCGACACCACTGTCGCGTAGGCGGTGCGGACCGTGGACCACGGTCCTCACCACGGTCTCCCCGGGGCGCGTCGGTCCGGTCCCGGGGGCCACATCCGGTCGGAATCGCACAGGGACGACGCGGCGCAGGCAGGTCCGCCGGCCGCCGCCGCGCACCGGCGGCTGGTGCTGGAGTTCCTCGCTGCGGCGCAAACCGGCGAGCTCGCCGGGCTGGAGGCCCTGCTCGCCGCTGACGTCATCCGCTAGACGCCACAGCGGTGTCACACATCGTCCTGCCGCCCGGTCTCACCTCACGAGGCGGTACCGAGGCCGCGCGGAATGGAGGATGACCGTGACCGGCAACAGAAAGCTGTCCACCCTGCTCGACGACCCGGAGGTGCGGGAGTTGATTTTCAGCCTGGCGCACGTCCGGTCGGTGCCGACGTCGGCCAAACCCGGTGCGGCACGGCTTCGCGCCGTCGTGCTCGGCCTCGCCGACACCACGACGTCGGAGCAGTACCTCAGCTGGCTGTCCGATGACGCGCCCAACAAGGCCATGACGGTCGAGCAGGTGCTGTCGGCGCTCGGTGACGGTGCTGTCAACGACCTCGCCCAGGCCGCGAACGGCAGCCCGGACGCCATCGCGTGGCAGCTCGCCGCGGTGCTGCCGGACCTCGTGGACGCCGTCAGCCCCGGTGGCGCCGTCATCGACGAGGACCGGCTGGCCCGGGAGATCCGGGTGGCGAGCGCGGACGACGACCGTTCGGCCGGTGCCTTCGGCTCCAGGATGCACTGACAGTGGACGCTGGCGCCGGCACGCGGCGGCGGTCACCGGCCCGGCGCTTCCCACGCGCTCGCCGTCTCGGACCCGGAAGCCGTGACCGGCTCGATCGTCGAGGCGCTGCACTCGATCAGCGCCTGACCGGTCCGGGTGCGGTCCCCGGCGGCGCCCGCCGGGGACCGCACCTGGATGGAGGCCTGAACCGGACACCATCGACGCCACGCGGAACGAAGTCTGCCCGACCGTGCCGTTCGTGCGGCCGATCCGGGCGACAGCACACTTTCATCGATGTCTTGTTATATAAAGTTGGCGTGGAGGACGACGCCCGTGGGCCGCAGGTCACGCCCGCGACGGCACCCGCGCGATTCGGCGTCCTGGGCGAGGTGCAGGTCAACACCGCGGGCGGGCCGTTGCGCCTGGCAGGCCCACGGGAGCGGAAGATCCTGGGGGTGTTGCTCGTCGGCCGAGGCACCGTCGTCACGGTCGACCACCTGATCGATGCGGTGTGGGACGAGCGGATGCCGGTCACCGCCAGGCGGCAGGTGCAGAATTGCGTGTCGGCGCTCCGCCGGCAGCTGGCGGCCAACGGCGCCGGCCGCAGCGTGATCCTGGCCGACGGGCCCGGTTACCGCGTCGGGCTGTCGCCCCAGGATCTCGACCTGGACCTGTTCGAGACGCGCGTCGCCACCGGCCGGGGCCTTGCGCTGGCGGGGGAGCACGAGCGGGCGGTGACGGAGTTGCGGGCCGCGCTCGACCTGTGGCGGGGCCCCGCGCTTGCCGGCCTGGACGGCCGAATCATCGAGTCGACGGCGGCGCGACTGGAGGAGCAACGCCTCGCCGTCACCGAGGAGTTTATCGATCTGGAGCTCTCGCTGGGGCGGCATCGGCAGGTCATCGCCGAGCTGACCGCCCTGGTGGCGGCCCAGCCGTTACGCGAACGCCTGGTCGGCCAGTTGATGCTCGCCCTGTACCGCTCCGGTCGGCAGGCCGATGCCCTTCGGCGCTATGTCGGCACCTGCGCGGTCCTGCGGGAGGAGCTCGGCGTGGACCCGGGCCGGCGGCTCCAGGAACTGCACCGCGCGATCCTCAGCGCTGACCGGGCGCTGCTGGACGCCCCCGCCGAGGCAGGTACGGGCCCCGCCGAACAGGCCGCCCGGGGCAGTTCCGGGCTGGTGCCGGCGCAGCTCCCCGTGGACGTCGCGCACTTCGTCGGCCGGACGAGGCACCTGAAGGAACTGGACGAGCTGCTGGCCAACGACGCGACCGTCGGCATCTGCGTCGTCGCCGGCATGGCCGGCGTCGGCAAGACGACGCTGGCGGTGCACTGGGCGCACGGGGTCACCGTCCGGTTCCCCGACGGGCAGCTCTACCTGAACCTGCGGGGACACGGGCCGGACGGGTCCGCGATGACCGCGGGCGAGGCCCTGCACGGTCTGCTCAGCGCCCTCGGGGTCCCGCCGGCCGGTATGCCCACCGGCATCGACGCGCAGGCCGGCCTCTACCGCAGTCTGGTCGCTGGCCGGCGCCTGCTGATCGTCCTGGACAACGCCTGCAGCGTCGGGCAGGTCGCCCCGCTGCTGCCCGGCGCACCGGGCAGTCTGGTCCTGGTCACCAGCCGCGGCCAGCTCGTCGACCTGGTGGCCGGCGGCGCCGCGCGTCTCCTCATCCTCCACCCGCTGCCGATCGGCGAGGCCCAGCAGCTCCTGACCCAGCGGCTGGGGCAGGACCGGACGACCGCGGAGCCTGGCGCGGTCCGGGAGATCATCCGGCAATGCGCAGGGCTCCCGCTCGCGCTGGCGATCGTCGCGGCGAGGGCCACGACGAGGCCCACCTTCCCGTTGCGGGCTGTCGCTGACGGGCTGGCGGAGCCGGGCCGAGGGCTGGACGTGTTCGCGAACGGCGGATCCACGGTGGACGTCCGGGCGACCTTCTCTTGGTCGTACGGTCAGCTGAGCGCAGACGCGGCGAGGCTGTTCCGGTGGCTGGGGCTGCACTTCGGCCCGGACCTCACCGCGCCGGCCGCCGCCAGCCTCGCCGGCGAACCCGTGCGGCAGGTCCGGCTGGCGCTGGCCGAGTTGACCGCCGCGAACCTGACGACCGAGATCGTCCCGGGCCGGTACGGCGCCCACGACCTGCTGCGGGCCTACGCGGCCGAGCTGGTGCAGGTCGAGGTCGATGAGGCGGGCCGGCTCGCCGCCACCCGGCGACTGTTGGACCATTACCTGCTCAGCGCATACCGGGCGGACCGCTCGTTGTATGAGCACCGGCACCCCATCACACCGCTGGCGCCCGGACCGGGGGTCGACCCCGAGCCGCCCGACGGCCGGGACGAGGCGTTCGCCTGGTTCACCGCCGAGCATCCCGTCCTGCTCGCCGCCGTGCGCGGCGCGGTCGCCGCCGGGCTCGACGAACATGCCTGGCAACTGGGCTGGGCGCTGGCAACGTTCCACGACTTCCGCGGCGACGGCGAGGACTGGGCAGCGACCCAACGGCTCGCGCTGGCCGCGGCGCAGCGGCTCGGCGACCCGGTCGGCCAGGCCCACGGGCACCGTGGCCTCGGCCGGGCGAACCTGCGGCTGGGCCGCGCCGCCGAGGCACTGAGCCACCTGCGGTCCGCCTTGGACCGCTTCGCCGACCTGGACGACCCCGTCGGCCAGGCGCGCACCCAACTGGACCTCGCCTGGAGCGCGGAGGTCGATGACGACCACGGGCGGACCCTGCACCACTACCAGCGGGCGCTGGACCATTTCCGGGCCGCCGGCCACCTGCCCGGCCAGGCCGACGCGATGATCGGTATCGGCAGGAACGCCACCCTCCTCGGCGAGCACGACCTCGGCCTGGCCATCTGCCGCCAGGCGGTCGAGCTGTCGCAGCGGACCGACCAGCGGCACAGTGAGGCGCGCGCCTGGGACGGCCTCGGCTGCACGTACCAGCACCTCGGCGACCATGGGCAGGCCGCCGACTGTCACCGCCGGGCGCACGGGCTCTTCCGCACCGTCGGCGCCCGCTACTGCGAAGCATGGGCGCTGGTCCATCTCGGCGACGCCCAGCGAGCGGGCGGCGACACCGCCGCCGCCCGGGCCGTCTGGCGTGGCGCCGAAGACATCCTGGACGACCTGATGCACCCGCACGTGGCGCGGGTCCGCGAGCGCCTACGGCGGTGACACCCGCGCGGCGCGGCGGCCAAACAGCGAGGCGGCGACGATGGAGACACCGAGCAGCACGGCGCTGCCGACGATGTCGAGCACGTAGTGGTTGCCTGTAGTGAGCACGACCGCCACCATGACCAGCGGGAACAACCACGACAACAGCGCCGGTCGGGGGTGGCGGGCCCGGAGCGCGCACCATCCGGCGTACGCGCACCAGGCCGACCAGCCCACGTGCAGGCTGGGCATGGCCGAGTAGAGGTTCTGGCCGCTCGCGAGCTGTCCGGCGGGATCGCTACCCAGCAGGTCGTGTCCGGCGACGATGTCGACGACGCCCGGCAGGGCGAACCGCGGGGGCGACATGGGCAGCGCCCAGAAGACCAGCAACGCGAGGGCGGTCATCGCGAGGAGGGTCCGGCGGGCCCTGGGGTAGACGTCGGCGTGCCGGACGAAGACCCAGACCAGCACACCGACGAGCACAACGTAGTACGAGCGGTAGTAGTACACCGCCAGCTCGGCCAGGACCGGATGGCCGGCGAGCCACCCGTTGGCCGACCGCTCGATGTCCACGTGGAGGGCGCGTTCCACGGACTGCAGGGCCGAGGCGTTGTCGGTGGCGGCCGCGACGTCCTCGCCCGCGGCCGCGTGCAGGCGCGCGAAGAGCAGGAACGCCAGCAGCAGACCGGTCGCCTCACCGAGCGCGGCGCGGCGCCGGCGCCCGCCGCTGCCGCCTTCCGAGGCAGCACGCGGGCCGCTGCGCTCCACCCCCGGGGTCACGTGGTCACCATAACTGGCCATGCGACCGGATCGATCGACGTGCCGGGGCGGCACGTGCCGCCCCGGCACGTCGATCGATCCGGTCGCATGGCC